>DASQEJ010000035.1:0-9242 GCA_035633715.1 Actinomycetota bacterium
CAAGCTGACGGTCCCGCCGATGGAGCTCTGCACCGACAACGCGGCGATGATCGCCGCCTGCGGCACGGCGATGCTGCGGCGGGGGGCCTACTCGAGCCTCGACGTGGCCCCGGACCCGAACCTCCCCCTGGCCTAGCCCCCCGCTCTTTGGGCAGCGCGTCCGAATATGCCTAACGCAGCGCGCAATGAGCCCTCGTTTGACCCTCCGGGCCCTCGGCCTTACTCTTAGCACTCAAGCAGTCTGAGTGCTAACACCCCTACCCAGGAGGTAGCAATGGCCACGAACATCCGTCCGCTGGAGGACCGCATCGTCGTCCGCCCCGAGGAGGGCCAGGAGACCACGGTATCGGGCATCGTCATCCCCGACACCGCCAAGGAGAAGCCCCAGGAGGGCACCGTCCTCGCGATCGGCCCGGGCAAGCGCAGCGACACCGGCGACCTCATCCCGATGGACGTCAGCGTCGGCGACCGCGTCATGTACTCGAAGTACGGCGGCACCGAGATCAAGGTCGACGGCGACGAGCTCCTGATCCTGTCGTCGCGCGACGTGCTCGCCATCGTCGGCAGCTATGCCTCAACCGAAGGGAAGAACGCACATGTCGAAGCTGGTCAGATTCGAAGAGGACGCGCGCCGCGGCCTCGAGGCGGGCGTCAACCGCCTCGCCAACGCCGTTCGCGTGACGCTCGGCCCCCGCGGCCGCAACGTCGTCCTCGACAAGAAGTGGGGCGCGCCGACGATCACGAACGACGGCGTCACGATCGCGAAGGAGATCGAGCTCGAGGACCCGTGGGAGAACATGGGGGCCCAGCTCGTCAAGGAAGTAGCGACCAAGACCAACGACGTCGCGGGTGACGGCACGACCACCGCGACCGTCCTCGCCCAGGCGATGGTCAAGGCCGGGATCCAGAACGTAGCCGCCGGCGCGAACCCGATGGGCATCAAGCGCGGGATCGAGAAGGCCGTCGCAGCCGCCGTCGACGCGATCAAGGCACAGTCGCGCGACGTCGAGGGCCGCGAGGAGATCGCGCACGTCGCGAGCATCTCCGCGAACAACGACCCCGAGATCGGCGAGATGGTCGCCGAGGCGATGGACAAGGTCGGCAAGGACGGCGTCATCACCGTCGAGGAGTCCAACACCTTCGGCCTCGAGCTCGAGCTCGTCGAGGGGATGCAGTTCGACAAGGGCTACATCTCGCCGTACTTCGTCACGGACCAGGACCGCATGGAGGCCGTGGTCGAGGACCCGTACATCCTGATCGCGCAGCAGAAGATCTCGACGGTGCGGGACCTGCTCCCGGTCCTCGAGAAGGTCATGCAGTCCGGCAAGCAGCTGATCATCATCGCCGAGGACGTCGAGGGCGAGGCCCTCGCGACGCTCGTCGTCAACCGCATCCGCGGCACCTTCGCGTCGGTCGCGGTCAAGGCGCCGGGCTTCGGCGACCGCCGCAAGGCCATGCTCCAGGACATCGCGATCCTCACGGGCGGCCAGGTCATCTCCGAGGAGATCGGCCTCAAGCTCGAGAGCGTGACGCTGGACATGCTCGGCCGTGCCCGCAAGGCCGTGATCACGAAGGACAACACGACGATCGTCGAGGGCCAGGGCGACGAGTCCGACATCCGCGGCCGCATCGAGCAGATCAAGGCCGAGATCGAGCGCACCGACTCCGACTGGGACCGCGAGAAGCTCCAGGAGCGGCTCGCGAAGCTGTCGGGCGGCGTGGCCGTCCTCAAGGTGGGGGCTGCGACCGAGGTCGAGCTCAAGGAGAAGAAGCACCGCATCGAGGACTCCGTCTCGGCGACCCGCGCGGCCGTCGAGGAGGGCATCGTCCCCGGTGGCGGCGCGACGCTCGTGCGTGCACGTGAGAACGTCGAGGCCCTCGAGCTCACCGGCGACGAGGCCGCAGGCGCCCGCGTCGTGCTCGAGGCGCTGAGCGCTCCGCTGTGGTGGATCGCCGCGAACGCGGGCATGGAGGGCGGCGTCGTCGTCGACCACGTCCGCAACGAGAAGCCCGGTCACGGCCTCAACGCCGCGACCGGCGAGTACGTCGACCTTCTCGCCGCCGGCATCATCGACCCGGCGCGCGTCACGCGGTCGGCTCTCGAGAACGCGGCTTCGATCGCAGCGCTGCTGCTGACGACCGAGGTCACGATCGTCGACAAGCCCGAAGAGGAAGACCCGATGGCGCACGCCGGTCACGACCACGGCATGGGCGGCATGGGTGGCATGGGCGGCATGATGTAAGCAGTCCCGCGAGGGACGAAGAAGTGAGAAAGGGGCCCGGCTTCGTGTCGGGCCCCTTTTTCGCGTCCGGTCAAGAAACCTGTTGAAAACTTTGCGCGTTCTCTACGACTCACGGAGGAACGCGGGCGCCGTCTCCCGAAGACTCTGCACGCGGGCCCGAGCAAGACCTGGCGGAGCAATCGAACCTGGGGCGGACCAAACATCACGGTGTGTGCGAACGCGCGCGCCGTCTGGGCGGCCCCTCCAACGAGGGGGGATTATCCAATGAGACGTTTGATCAAGGCACTTCCCTGCGCGCTGTTCGCGGCGCTGCTCGCGACGTCCGTCCTGACGGCGCCGGCCGCGCTCGCGGGACGGTTCGCAGACGAGGTATCGCAGTTCGACGAGGGGGCCGGTGACCAGGTCCGCTCGGTCGAAGACCTGTTCACGCCGGCGAGCACGATCTCGAGCGCGATCCCCGCGGATCCCCAGCAGGCGCTCATCGACGCGACCGAGGGCCTGTCGACGGACCTCGGCTTCCCGCAGGACCCGTCGTCCGACATCCTGCTCGCGCAGCTCCCTGACGAGATCGCGGGGCGGCTTGCGAACACGCTGCTGACGATGGCGCAGTGCAACACGATCACGCAGACGCACTTCCAGGCGGTCGAGCCGAACCTCGAGCAGATCGCGATCGACGGCGGGGGCCTGGACCCGGCGCAGTTCGCCGACATCCGCGCCTGCTCGCTCGAGCTGTGGACGGCGACGAACGAGCTCGAGCTGGCGCTCAACGGGACCTCGACGGGCCCGACCGGCTGCACCGACACCGCGGGAGCGCGTCTCGACATCTGGCCGGTGCTGCGCTTCGACGGTCTCTGCGTCCCGAGCACGTACTCGAACGACTACCTGCTCACCGTCGACCTCGGCGGCAACGACGTCTACAACAACAACGCGGGGTCGAACATGGTCGACCTCAACTACGCGCCGACGACGTCGCGCGTGAAGGGCGTCCGAGGCGTCGGCGCGGCGCGCGGGTGCCAGCAGGCGATCGCAGGCCTCCGCAAGACCGACTGCGTCCCGGCCGTGGCGGTCCTCCTCGACATGGGCGGCTCGGATAGCTACGGAGTCATGCAGTCGCCCGACCTCGATCGGCGGTGCACGCCCACGACGTCGCGTCTCATCCGCAGGATGGTGACCGGGGGCGTCGGGTTCCTCGGCGTCGGCATCCTGCGCGACTCGGGTGTGACGATCGACCGGTACACGAGCAAGACCGTGAGCCTCGGCGCGGGGCACATCTTCGGCGTCGGCGTCCTCTCCGACGGCGGCGGGTCGGACACCTACCTGTCGGTGCGCAACAGCCAGGGCTTCGCGCTCGTCGGCGGCGTCGGGATCCTGGCCGACCAGGCCGGCAACGACAACTACGACTTCTACATGCCGCCTCCCATCACGGTGGGGCTGCCGAACCAGACCGACGGCGCCGGCGGGGTCCTCGACGACGAGAGCAGGCAGTCGGGCGGCACGGACTTCGAGGGCCGCTGCGACCGCATCCCCCGCTTCACTCAGGGGACGGGCAACGTGACGCCGGCGAGCGTCGGGATCCTGCTCGACCTGAGCGGCTCCGACACGTACCGCGGCGCCTACGGTCCCTTCCAGGCGCCCGGCCAGGTCCCAGAGGCGAACGGGCACATCGCCGGGAGCATGGGCTTCGGCGCCAACGGCGGCGTCGGGATCATGGCCGACCTCGGCACCGGGTACGACACGTACAACCACGCAGGTTCGTACCCGTCGGGCTCGACGTTCAGAGGCAACAACCGGGTCCTCATCCCGGGCACGAAGGCGACGGGCACCGGAGGCGTGGGCCTCTTCGCCGACAGATAGATCCCAGCAAGTAGAGGGGGGCCCGGTGCAAGCCGGGCCCCCCTTTGCGCGCAACTTCGGTCGCGGCGGATCGTTCTCATTGGTATGGGCGAAAGAGTGGGGTTCCGCGCGGCTCGGCGTGGATCGGCTTCTGTCAGCCTGCTGCTCCTCGCGGCGTTGTTCGCTCCGCAGGGGGCCGCGTCCGCGCCGGTCCAGCCGCGGACGTGCTTCGGCGAGGTCGTCACGATCAAGGGCAGCCGGGGCCCCGACAGGATCGTCGGGACCGACGGTGCGGACGTGATCCTCGGCCGGGCCGGTGACGACGTGATCCTCGGAGCCGACGGCGCCGACCGGATCTGCGGCGGCGGAGGTGACGACCGCATCGACGGGCGCTACGGGGACGACTTCGTCGACGCCGAGGACGGCAACGACACCGTCAGGGGCGGGCCCGGGAGCGACTACCTGATCGGCGACGACGGCCGCGACGAGCTGAGGGGCGGCAGCGGCAGGAGCGACACGCTCGTCGGGGGAGAGGGCAACGACAGGCTCGTAGGCGGCGACGGGGACTCGGACTCCGACCACCTCTTCGGCGGCGACGGCAACGATGCGCTCGACGGCGGGCTCGGCGGCCGCGACGAGCTCTACGGCGGGGCCGGCAACGACCACCTCTTGCGGGGGCTCGTCTCGTACGAGTTCTCGGAGGGCCCCGTGGTGGCGTCGATGCCGTCCACGCCTTCGGGGACGTCGGAAGCGAGCGGCGAAGGCGACGACCGGATCTTCGAGCCGGACGGAATCGTCGGGTCCGACCATTCAGACGTGCTGACGGGCGGCGACGGCGGCGACCTCCTCCGGGGCCGCGCCGGGGACGACCTGATCTACGCGGGCGCGGGCGACGACCGGGTCGACGGGGGGCCGGGCTCGGACGACCTGGACGGCGGCGAGGGCGCCGACCTCCTGGGGTTCGGGGACTCGTCTGCGGGGGTGGAGGCGATCCTCGGCGACGGGACCGCCCAGGGCGCGGGGACGGACGTTCACCGGGGCTTCGAGGACCTGGCGGGGTCGCACTTCGACGACCGCCTGACGGGGGACGAAGGCCCCAACAACCTCGACGGCTCCTTCGGCTCGAATGCGATCTTCGGCCTCGGCGGCGACGACAACGTGCATTCGGCGAGCTCGGGGGACGCCGGGGAGGGCACCGACACCTGCTCCGCAGCCCAGGTGGCGAGCTGCGAGATCTTCGTGGAGTCCCTGTGGGTCCCCACGCCCTTCTTGTCGGAGCCGGTCCAGGGCGAGGACGTCGAGCGACTCAGGGCCGTGAGCGGCGGCACGGCCGACCGCGAGCGGCGCGCGGTCGACGTCGGGATCCGCCGCATGACCGGCCAGGGGTGCTCGTGGTGGGACGTGGAGCGCAACGTCTGGGTGCGCGACGTCTGCGGGCTCGTTCACGCCAACGCGGTGCGGGCACGGAGGGGCGAGTGGTCCCTCGGGGTGAACACGTTCCCGCCCCCGGGGAACTACCTCGTCGTCGTCCAGTGGGGGTCGGCGTCCCCGGCCGTTTCGTGCGAAGCCGTGTTCAGGCCTGTCTGCGTGTCGTTCGACGTGCGGCGCTGACGGGCGCTACGGCAGGTAGCTCATCGGGTCGACCGGGGACCCGTTGACCCGCACCTCGAAGTGCAGGTGGTCCCCCGTGCACGATCCCGTGCAGCCCACGTTGCCGACGACCTGGCCCTGCGACACCGACTGCCCGTTCGACACCGCGAACGCCGACAGGTGCGCGTACAGCGTCTGGATGCCGCCGCCGTGGTCGACGATCACCGCGTTGCCGTAGCCGGAGTAGACGCCGGCCATGATCACGGTCCCGGCCTTCGAGGCGACGATCGGCTGTCCCGTCGTGCCGTCGATGTCGATACCGGTGTGCATGCTGCCCCAGCGGGGGCCGTAGTACGAGGTGATGGCGCCGTTCAGCGGCCAGATGAACCCGCCCGCCGACTCGCCGAGCGCCGCGACGTCCGCCTTCGCGCTGTTCGCCTGGATGCGGGCGGTGATGGCGTTGGCCGCGTCCTCGAGCTCGCCCTCGTGGGCGTGGAGGTGGCCCAGCTGCTTCTCGAGCTCGGCGAGCTTCACGGCCAGCTTCTCGTGGTGCTCGTCGAGCGCCGCATAGTGCTTGCTCTGCTCCTCCTTGACGGCCTCGAGCTCGGCCTTGCGCTCGAAGAGGTCGCGGTTCTGCGCCTCGATCGTGACCCGGAGGCGCCCGTACTCGATCAGCGCGCCCGTGCTCTTCTCGGCGGCGACGCCGAGCATCTCGACACGGGAGTCGAGCTCGGTGAGGGACTCGGCGTTCAGGAGGGCGTCGATGGTCTCGGTCGACCCGGCCTTGTAGAGGGAGACCGCCTGCTCGACGGCCTCGTCCTTGATCCGGTCGATCTTCTTCTGGGTCTCGTCGATCCGGGCCTGGGCGCTGCGCACGGAGGCCTCGACGGTGGTGAGGCGGGCGTCCAGGCGGCCGAGCTGCTTGCGCAGGGCGATCATCTGGTCGTTGAGCTCGTCGACCTCGTCCTGCAGCGAGCCCGCCTTCGACTCGCGCGCCTCGATCTCCTCGCGTACGTGCCCGAGCTCGTTCTTGATCTTGTCGAGCTTGGAATCGGAGTCGGCGAGCGAGCCCGCCGCGGGGATCAGGAGGGTGCACAGGAGCGTGGCGACGATCGAGGTGCGACCGAGCCTTCCGTGCATCCGGTTCCTTTCATCCATGGGACGGCGGCCCGGTACCTGGGGCGCGGTCTCGTCCCGGCCTTTTCTCCTCGAGGGCCCGCGAAGACCCTTGCTGTCACCCGGCTGCGACCGCCGGGGCGCTTCCGCCGCTCGTTGCTTCCCGCAAGGCGGGCCCCTCCCTGGGGGCCGCCGGGCATCCTGCCACAGCGGTTCGGGCCGGGCAACAGGCCCGCCGCGGGTGCGCCTCGGGCGGGTCGGGTGTTAGTTGGCTCCTTCGCTGGGCTTCTCCTGCCCGCGCCGCCCGAAGATCCGCGAATAAAACGATCCGTCGGGGGTTGCCTACGCAGCGTGGCTCCGCTACCTTTTGCGACGCACCCGTTGAGTCGTAAACCGGCCTAGCCGGGACGAAGGCTCGGCGGGTGCATTTGCGCGGGCGGCCCTTGTCTATATCCTGCGGCGATGGCAGACGTAGACCTGGTGGAGCTCGAGTCCTCGATCAAGAAGCTTCCGGACGTCCTCGGGTGCGTCATCCTCACCGACCCCCAGGGCCGCGCCGGCGAGATCCAGGCGTTCATCAAGAGCGGCGCCGACACCGGCACGGTCCAGAAGGCCATCGTCGACACGGCCACCTTCTCGGGCGTCGGGAACGAGCTGAAGCAGGTGCTCGTCTTCGAGCTCGAGGCCGAGTCGATCTTCGGGGACCGCGAGTCGCTCGAGCGAGCGGCCGAGCTCGCCGAGCAGGAGGCCCGCTCCCGCGGGCTCCAGTGGGACCCCGACCCGCCGCTCCAGCACGAGCCCCAGACCCGGGACATCTCTGGGCACGTGTTCCGGCCCCCCCTGCGCCGGGTGGTCCTCTCCTCGAGCGCCTGGAAGACCCACGCCGAGGTCATCCTCGGCAACGACGACACCGACGAGGTGAAGGGCGAGTCCAGCGGGGACAAGACCCCACACGGCCTGAAGGTCCTGTCCCAGGCGACGCTCGACGCCGTCGCGAACCTCGTCGGCTCTGCGGACTTCGTCCTCGAGGGGGCGTCTCTCGTCAGCGTCGTGGGGCAGGAGGCGGTCCTCGTCATGCTCCGCCTGCACGACGGCCTCGAGGTGCTCGGCGCCGCGCTCGTGCGGGACGGCCCCGTGAGCGAAGCCGCCGTGAGGGCCACGCTCGACGCCCTGAACCGCCGCTTCGCCCGCCTGGCCGACTAGCTCCGGCACTCCTGGCCGGGGCGGCGCTGCCCTGGTATTGTGGAGTGCTATAGGAGTGTTCATGGAGCGCCGGGCGGCGTTCTCGCCTAGCCCGCCTTCGCCGAAGCCTCTTCGTCACGACCTCGGTTCGCCGCGGCGGCAGCCGGGTCCAATAGTTCGAAGCGACCGATCGCCTCGGCGATCGGCCAAAGATCGAAAGGAGAAGCCATGCCCAGCACCCTCAAAGACGTGCCCGGCTCGTCGGCCCCCCACGGAGGTGCGCTCGAGATCCGGCTTGCCGGTGACGACGAGATGCAGGCCCTCGTCGCGGAGGCGGAGAGCCTCCCGAAGATCGAGGCCAAGTCGCGCCGCGTGCTGTCCGACCTCGAACTCCTCGCGATCGGCGCCGTGTCCCCGAACCGCGGCTTCATGACGAAGGACGACTACACGTCCGTGGTCGAGGAGATGCGCCTCGCCAACGGGCTCGCGTGGAGCCTTCCGATCACGCTGTCGGCGACGGACGAGGAGGCGGCCCAGCTCTCGAAGGGGACCCGCGCCGCGATCGTCCACGAGGGCAAGCCCGTCGCGATCATCGACGTCGAGGACGTTTACACGTACGACGCGAAGCGCGAGGCCGAGCTCACCTACAAGACGACCGACGACGCGCACCCCGGCGTCGCGTACCTCTACTCGCAGGCGCCGAACTACGTCGGCGGCGAGGTGACCGTGCTCGAGAACGTCTTCGCCCACGAGTTCTCCGAGTACCGCCTGACCCCGCTGGCGCTGCGCGAGAAGATCGCCGAGCGCGGCTGGAAGACCGTCGTGGCGTTCCAGACCCGTAACCCGATCCACCGCGCCCACGAGTACCTCACGAAGTGCGCGCTCGAGATCACCGACGGCCTCGTCATCCACCCGCTCGTCGGCGGAACCAAGGGCGACGACATCCCGGCCGAGGTCCGGATGCAGTGCTACGAGGTCCTGATGGACAACTACTACCCGCACGACCGCGTGATCCTGTCGGTGTTCCCGGCGGCCATGCGCTACGCCGGCCCCCGCGAGGCCATCTGGCACGCGCTGCTCCGCAAGAACTACGGCATGACGCACTTCATCGTCGGCCGTGACCACGCCGGCGTCGGCGACTACTACGGCACGTACGAGGCGCAGGAGATGTTCGACAAGTTCGACCCGGCCGAGCTCGGCATCTGGCCGCTCAAGTTCGAGCACTCGTTCTTCTGCCGCAAGTGCGAGGCCATGGGCTCCGACAAGACGTGCCCTCAC
>DASQEJ010000036.1:0-2680 GCA_035633715.1 Actinomycetota bacterium
GGACGTTCACCTCGGGGGCCGTGACCGACGCGACGCCGCCGTCGCCCGGCGCGACGCCCGCGCCCTCGTCGGCGCCCAACCCGTCGGCCCCCGTTCGCATGAAGGGCAACGCGACGAGCGACCACGTCCTGCGCGCCGAGACGGGCTTCTCGCTCACGTCGGGGGCGTTCCCGTCGGCGTGCGGGACCGAGCCGTGCCCCCACAGCGAGATGATCTTCACGATCGGCTCCTCCGACGCGCGCGTCGAGACCCAGGACACGTCGTCCGCGGACGTGAACACGCGCTTCGGCGAGGCAAGGGTCGTGAGGACGTATCCGGCCGGGACCACGCCGCCGGCGAACCCTCCGCCCGACCTCGCGTACGTGACCGGCGCCACGTCGATCATGCACGGACCCCCGTACGAGTTCCGAGCGGTAGACGACGTGCGGACGACGATCCAGGACGTCGCGAACCCGGACCAGCCGATGGCGTTGCAGGGCCGCATCTACCAGCACGAGAACTACGGGATGAAGGTCGACGTCTCGAACGAGCTCCCACAGGCGGAGGGCGGCTTCCGCACGCCGACCGGCGCCACCGGCGAGCTGGAGTGGTACCTCAACAACACCCAGCGCGACCCCTCGAGCACCGGCCCGATGCACATGGACACGGGGCAGCCGATCTTGTGGGGGATGAAGTACTCGACGACGACCGGGTCGAGCAGCCTCAACGGAACGACGAAGGTCAACACCGGCGCCCTCGGGTCGAGCGGGCGCCGCGTGCAGTCGAGCGCTTCGTTCCGGCTTCCGTGGATGTACTTCCCGCGCATCTACGCGGGTCGTAACGGGAGCGACAGCTTCTCGATGCTGACCCTGTACGACTTCGTCGGGAACGTGAACTGCAGCTCGACGGCGAGCCCCGCGACCGCGACCGCGACGGGGAGTTGGTCGTTCTCGTTCCAGTACTACTACGACCCGAGCAACAACGGCAGGACGACCACCGCGCTGGGCCAGGGCACCGTAAACAGCAACGGCAACGACGTCCTGAACGGGGCCTCGGTCCCCGACGCGCTCGCCGCGCTCAAGGCGCAGAACCCGTTGATCTGGGACGGGTCCGCCACGAACGGGTGCTGCACGGCCACCTCGGACACGTACATGTTCGACGTCCGCACCGGCAGCAACGCCACGTCGTTCCGCGGATACATCTCGGACTGGAGCAGCAACAAGAACGTCGAGACCAGCGTGTCGGCGGACGGGCGCGTGACGTCGGCCTCGATCAACGGCGCGTTCCGCTTCGAGATGGCGGGGCTGAGGCAGACGCTGACGCCCGAGCTCCCACAGACGGGGTTCTCGGTCTCGATGGGGAAGCTGAGCTGCAACGCGGTGGACAACCGATGAAGCAGGACCACGGGTACACGCTCGTCGAGCTCCTCGTCGGGTTCGTCCTGCTCTCCGTCGTCACCAGCGGCTTCTACGTCCTGCTGTTCTCGCAGCAGCGCGCCGCCGTCGTCGCCCGATCCGTCGCGAACATCTCGGAGGAGACGCGCCTCGGCTTCACGCGGATGGTGCGCGACACCCGGGAGGGGGACGTCCTCGTCACGGCGACGCCGGTCTCCTACAAAGTGAAGGTGAACTTCGACGGGGACTCGCTCTACGAAACCCCGAATCAGAACGGCGACGACGAGATCCTCACGTACGAATACGACCCGGGCACGCGGACGATCTCGATGAACGGCAGCGTGCTGATGGAAGGCGTCGAGCCGATCCCCGGCCGGGACCTCTTCTCGTACTCCAGCAACAACCTCGAGTACGACTGGGGCAGCGACGGCACGACGTCCTGGCAGGACCTCGACAACGCGGCCTCGCACGGAGTGACCGGCGTGGGCAGCAACCCGCCGAACGGCGCGCTCGACGCGGAGATCCCGGGGCTCACGACCGTGCACTTCGCGATCCGCGTCTCCGACTCCGGCCGGTCCGAGGACTTCACGTCGACCGCGCAGATGAGGAACCGGCTGTGAGCCGCGCCGGAGGGCGACGCTGGTTCGTCGCGGACGAGCGCGGCGTCGCGATGGTGACGGTCATCCTGATGGGGGCCGCGCTGGCAGTCATGGCGACGACGACGAGCGTCCTCGCGGTGCGCGACCTGCGCTCGACCACCGGCTCCACGAACAGCGTCAAGGCCCTCGGCTACGCCGAGGCGGGGCTCCAGCGGTTCCTCCGCGAGCTCAAGCTCGGGACCTACGGGCTCGCACCCATGTTGAAGGCAGGATGCTCGACCCCGCCCGTGCGGCTGGCCGAGGGAAGGATCGGCGACGGCACGTACAGCGCGGAGCTCACGGTGTTCGACGCCTCGACCACGCCACAGGTCCCACCGCCGTGGACGGGCAGCGCCACGACCGCCGGCCCGTGCGGCACCGCCCGCTTCACGCCGCCGAACCCGGCCCCCAAGGTGCCGTGGACGTACGCGGTGACCGCGACCGGCCGGTCGGGCCAGGCGACGCGCGTCATCCGGGCGGTCGTGACGGTCTCCGCTTCCGGCCTCCCCGTCGGCGTCTTCGTGAACAAGGTGAACGCGAACGGGAACCCCAGCTTCGGCAACATCAGCCTCTTCGCGAACAGCGACGTGTACGGGCGCGAGAAGATGACGTTCAGCGGCAACGACCTCCAGTACACGATGGGCGACGTCTACCGCGAGCTCACTTCCA
>DASQEJ010000037.1:0-12765 GCA_035633715.1 Actinomycetota bacterium
CTCGGGCAGGCACACCGTCCGTGCGGTCACGACGGCCGAGAAGTTCGCCATCGAGCCGCCGGACGTCAGGACGCCCTGCGCCTCCGGGGGGAACGAGAACAGGTCGCACAGCCAGCGCGTGACGTCGGCCTCTAGCCTCACGAGCGCGGGGGCCGGGGCGGCGAGGTTCACGAACCTGTTGGTCACGCACGCGACGAGGTCGGCGACGGCGGCCGCGTAGAGCCCTCCGCCCGGGATGTACGCGAGGTAGCCGGGGCCCGCGGTGTCGAACGCCTTGTCCGCGGCTCGCGCGATCACGTCGAGGAGCTCGCCGAACGCCTTGGGCTCCTCCGGCGGCGTTGAGCGCAGCGTCTCGGCGAGCTCGTACGCGTCCTCCACGTCGACGGCGGGCGCGGTGGAGCGCGCCTCGACGAAGTCGATCGCGTAGCCGACGGCGGCGCGCGCCATGGCCTCCATCTCGGCTCGGGACGGGTCGAAGCTCACGTGTTCGATCGGCATGGCGCCGATGCTATGCGTAACGCGCCGCGACGGATCTGCGTTTACGGCCCGTGAAGACGAGACCGATGGGGCGTTTGATCCTGGCAACGGCGGTGCTCACCGCGTTCGTCGCAAGCTCCGGACAGCCCGCGCCCGGCGAGAAGAAAGCGGCCGCGCCGGCCGAGCGCGCGAGCAAGGCGCCGGCCGAGCAAGCCCGCGCCGAGCCGCCGGCGAAGCCCGAGCGGGTCGACCCTCGGGAGGGGGGATTCGAGATCGTGCTCGGCGAGTGGGCCGTGACCCCCGAGGCGCCGGCGATCCGGCCGGGCAGGGTGACGTTCGTCGTGCACACCCGCGGGACGATGGGGCACGGCTACGAGATGGAGCTCGAGGGCGACTCGAGCGGCCCGGGCTCGGGCGACCTATTCAAGGCCGAGAGCGAGGTCGTGCGCCCGGGCGAGTCGACGCGGATGACCGTGACGTTGCCACCGGGCCTCTACGAGATCGAGTGCCTCGTGGACGGCCACGACGACATGGGCATGGAGGGCGTGCTCGAGGTGCGCGCGGGCGCCCCCCTCGTGGCGGTGGAGGAGCCGGCTCGGCCCGACCGCATCGCCATACGCGACTTCGCGTTCGACCCCCCGGTGGCGACGGTGGCGGCCGGGACCGAGGTGACGTGGCGCAACTCCGATCCGGCGGACCACACCGTGACGAACCTGGACGGGGTCTTCGGATCCGAGACGCTGCCGGACGGCGGGACCTTCTCGCATCGCTTCACGGAGCCGGGCGTCTACGAGTACCAGTGCGCGATCCATCCCGAGATGAAGGGAAAGGTGAAGGTCGAATGAGAGGAGCAGAGATGTCGAAGCGCAAGATGCTGGTCGCGGTGGCGGTCGTCGCGATGCTCGGAGCCGCCTGCGGCGGCGACGACGGCGGGGGCGAGGCCGACACCGCGGCGGATGCCGGCGGCGGCGGGGGCGCGGTCACGCTGACGGCCGTCGAGTTCGCGTGGGACCCCGGCTCCCTCACGGTTCCGGCAGGCGGGTCGATCGAGCTCGTGAACGAGGACGAGGCCGAGCACAACATCACGGTCGAGGACGCGGGGATCGACGAGGACGTGGACGGCGGCCAGACGGTCACCGTGGACCTGGGCGACGTCGAGGCCGGCAGCTACGACTTCGTGTGCGAGTACCACCCCGACACGATGAAGGGGACGCTAGAGGTCGAGTAGGGCTCCGTCAGCGGTCGCGCAGCACGAGGTAGAGGATCACGAGCGCGAGGAGGACGGCCGCGACGACGGCCTCCTTCCACGTCAGGAAACCCACGGGCTCCGACCCCCTCGGAAAATAGCGGTACTGAGTTCCACATTGGACACCGAGGACGGTGCGCGGGACCAGGGGCGGCCTCAGTCTCATTTGGGAGGGTAGGGACATGTCTGTGCGGGACAACAAGAAGGCGCTTACGCGGGAGGCGCTCCGCACCGCGGCCTTTCGGCTCTTTCGCGAGAAGGGCTTCGACCGCACGACGGTCGACGAGATCGCCGTGGAGGCCGGCGTGTCCCGGACGACGTTCTTTCGCTACTTCGAGACGAAGGAGGCCGTGGTCTTCGACCGCGGCCTCGAGGTCGCCGAGGTGTTCCGGCGATGGATCGCCGAACGGCCGCGTCACGAGAACCCGTTCGAGGCGTTCGAGGGCGCGCTGCTGGCGCTCGCTCGCGAGGCGCGGGGCTCCGACCTGGGGAGGGAGTCGATCGAGCGAGAGGAGCTGTTCGAGCGCAACCCCGCGCTGCGGAAGCGGCAGGCCGAGCACCGCGAGGAACAGATCGAGCTCGTCGCTCGCGCGCTCGCGGACCGCGACGGGCGCCCCGTGGACGCCGAGCACAGGCTCGCGGCGGCGCTCGGCGTCGTCGTGTCCGACGCGGTCCGCGACGAGTGGGTCGCGAGCCGCGGTGAGACCGACCCGGAGGCGTTGCTGAGGGAGCACTTCGCGACCCTCCGGATGCTGACCGGAGCGTCGCCGGGAACCGGCTAGCGCGAGGAGCGGCGGCGCCGGCGCGACAGCGTCAGGCCGAGTGCCACGGGCGCGCCGATCGCCACTGCGACCGTGGCCGGTGACGCGGGGGCCGACGAAGATCCCGAGGCCCCCTGCCCCCACTCCGGCGCGAGGTCCGCCCCCGGCGAGTTCGTCACGTTCGTCGCCGTCCCGCCGGTCGCAGGCATCACGAACAGGTCCGTGTTGCCGCCGCCGAGGTCCTTCTGGAAGACGATCGAGTTGCCCGTCGGCGAGAACGCGGGGTTCGTCTCGTTCGCGACGTCGGTCGTGAGGTGCGCCTCCTGCATCGACGACAGGTCGAGCGTGAAGATGTCGAAGTCGCCGTGCTCGTTGCCGTGGTACGTGATCTTGTTGCGGCCGAGCGCGAAGTCCGGCGCGAGCTCGTCGTGCGGCGTCTGGCCCGCGGTCTCCTGGGTCAGGTTGACCGGCGAGCCCATCGGGTCGCCCGAGGTCGAGACGTTGCGCGAGTACACGTCGAAGTCGCCGTCGGCGTTCGAGTGGAAGACCATGCGCACGACGCCGTTCGCGGCCGTCGAGAAGCTCGGGTGTCCGTCGTTCGCGGTGTTGTCGGTCAGCTTCTTCGTGAACCCGCCCGACGGGGTCGCGTAGTAGATCTCGAAGTCACCGTCGCGGTCGCTCGACCACACGAACCCGCCCTGCGCGTCGCCGGGGAGATAGACGGGGTCGGTGTCGACCGACGGATCGATCTGCAGGATGCGGAAGTCCCCGCTCCCGTCCGACGGCCGGTCGACGATCTCGGGCTGCGGCGCCCCACCCGCGGTGTTCATCGCCGTGTGGATCAGACGGGCCGCGTCGGGCGACCAGTTCGGAGAGCCGAGCTCCGACGATCCCTGGTTGCCGGACACGTGCCTCACGTCGCCGCCGTCCGACTGCATCGTGTAGATCTGCTGGACCCCCGAGCGGCTGCTCGCGAACGCGATCCGGCCGTCGGTGACGACACCGGGGGATGCGGTCGTCGTGGGCGTCGGCATCGGCGTCGCAGTGGGCGGAGGAGTCGGCGTCGGCTCGACCTCGTCGTCCAGGATCCGCGCGACGGCCTCGTCCTGAGCCATCAGCGTCCCCGCCGACGAGTTCGACAGGCGGAGCATGAAGCTCTCCGCGGGCTCGATCGCCGTGTCGTTCGTGATCGGGACGACGACCGCGACCCTTGTCTCGCCGGGGGCGAACGTCGCGCTGCCGTGGCGAGGCGTGAAGTCCGCCTCGGTCGCGGTCATCGGGACCGTGTCGTAGTCGACGGTGACGGGCTGTGCCTGCGGAGCGTCGAGAAGGATCTCGAACACCACGCCGCCCGAGCCCCCCTCCGTGAACACCAGGGGAGAGCCCACCGAGATCGACGGCGGGAGCTGGGCCCACTCGGGGTCGACGTCGTACACGTTGTTGCGGGTGGCGTTCGTGACCGGGCCGTCGGTCGCGGGGATCGTGAAGATCTCGACGTCGTCCTCGCCCGGAGCGAGACCCGCGAACGCGATCCGCGTCCCGTCGGGCGACCATGCGGTGTCGGGGTCGCCGCCGATGAACCCGCGTTCGAGCCGGACGGGCTCGAGCGCGGTGGGCGTCCCGAGGGCGCCCGTGAACGGCATGGTGAACAGCTCGCCCGAGTCGGGGTCGCGGCGCTGCGTGCCGATCCATGCGAGCTTCGTCCCGTCGGGGGAGACGTCGACCCCGAGGTCGTCGACGTCGTTGTCCGTCAAGAACGTGGGGTTGGTGCCGCGCGGGCTGCCGAGGCGGAACGAGACGAGCTCCCAGTCGTTGTCGCGGGCCCGTGACCACACGATCGTGTCGTCCGACGCCCACGACGGCATCTGGTCCAGCGCCGGGCCGACGGCGAAGTTCGTGAACTCCTCCGTCGCGAAGTCGTACATGTAGATGTCGTAGTTCGTCGACGTGCCGTCGGGCGAGATCTTGACGGCCGTGAGCAGCATCCGCGACCCGTCCGGCGAGATCGCCGGGTCCTCGATGATCGGGAACCCCAACCGCTGGCTCGACAGGACGCCCGCGGTCCCCGTCCCCGACGTGGTGGCGACGCAGATCGACTCGGCCCGTCCGCAGACGTAGTAGACGAGCCCGGTGTTCGGGTACGCGACGACGCCCGAGTCGCCTTCGACGTTGCGCGTGAGCCGCTTGCGGCCGGAGCCGTCGGCGAACGACGTGTAGATCTCGAGGTCCGGCTCGTCGCGGCCCGAGGAGAACACGAGCCTGTCCGGCGACGGGTTGGCGGCCCCCTCGCTCTGGACGTCCGGGGGCGGGGTGGGGGCCGGCGGCGGCGTGGCCGACGGGTCCTTCTCGAGCTCGCATCCGGCGAGCACCGTGAGCGCACCCACGACCAGAAGGACGAGCTTCAGCCTCGGCTTCATCGCTTGACCACCACCGCTCCTCGCATCGGCGCGTGCGCGGCCTCGTGGATCGGGCACGCGTACGTGAAGCCGCTCTTGGCCGACTTCTTCGGGAACGCGAGCTCGTAGGCGCGCTTGGTCGGCGCGAACGAGGCGCCGCGCGCTCCGGACGTCTCGAAGTCTGAGGCCTTCTTGACAGCCCCGTCGCCCGACGCGGTCACGAACGCAGGCGGCACGTCGACCTCGAGCTCGCCCGAGGAGCAGAAGGGGAACTCCGGCGACGACGGCTGCGTGTCCGGGCTAGTGCCCTCCTCGCCGTCCTGGTCGCACGCGATCTCGGGGAACGACTCCGCCAGCCCCACCGCCCGCGAGCGGGGGAACGTCACCGAATGCGCCTCGTAGAGGTCCTTGGAGAAGACCCACTTCACGCGGTTGCCCCGCTTGATCGTCAGCTTTCTCGGATAGAAGCGGCGCAGCGAGATCCCCGGCTCCTCGACGCCGGCCCACGCCTGCCAGACCGTCTTGCCCTTGACGACCTTCTTGACGCGTTTGCGGGAGTACGTGCGGTCCAGCGCCGCAGCGCGCTCGGCGTCGGCGGCGAACTGCGCCTCGGACGCCGACTGGAGGCCGCCGAGGTCGGATCGCTCCGCGAACGACCCCACGACGTCGATGCGCATCGTCATCGCCGGGTGCAGAGGGTCGACGGCGAAGATCGTGTCTCCCGGATCCGCGGTGATCGTCACGCTGAAGCTGAGCTCGCGCGTCTCGACGCCGGACCCCGTGGGGAACAGCGCCAGGCCGGAGTTCAGCGGATCGAGCTCGTCGTCGCCGCGTCCGTCGAACTCGCACGGCGACTGGCCCGGCCACCCGCACGGCGAGGACGGCGACGCCACGCGCGAGTTCATCTTCGCCCCCCGTGCGCCCTCGTCCGCGTCGCGCACGAAGGCCGACCACGCGCCCCCGGCGCCGGCGTGCTCGGCCGTCCACGCGGCGGCCTCGGTCCCCGCGGGCAGGAGCGTGACGCCGTGGAAGCTCTCGGTCGAGAAGTGCAGCGTGTCGCCGGACGCGATCCGGATCGACGACGGGTAGAAGCGCATGGACTCGGCCGTGTGGTCGGCCTCGTCGAAGAAGCGCCCGACCTCGACGTCGAACGTCAGGGCCGCGTGCGCGGGTGACACGGGAAGGAGCGTCGCTGCGAACACGGACGACAGCAACAACGTGGCGGCGCGTGGCGGCAAACGATCCCCTCGAAGAGATAAGACGGTGGCTGGTAGATCATGGCGCGAGTGCCCATGTGAATCCACCGGATGCCCCTACGTAATTCTGCGTATCCGCGCACCGTCGACGCCCGCAGGAACCGGGACCGGCCGGGCGAACCCAGACGTTGAGAGGTGACAGGGAGGGAGCCATGCAATCGCGCCGGGAGTTCATGAAGCTGGCGCTGGCCGGAGGGGCCGCGCTCGCCTTGCCGCGCCCGGCCCTCGCCCTCGCGGACGAGATCGCGGCGCGGGAGCCCTTCCAGGTGCCGCTGCGCATCCCCCCCGTCCTGAAGCCCGTGCGCAGCACCGGCGAGCGCGACTACTTCGTGACGACGATGCGCCCGGCGCGCCGCCGCCTGCTGCCTAACAAGCGCACGCCGGTGTGGAGCTTCGACGGGGCGTTCCCGGGCCCGACGATCAAGGTGACGCGCGGCCGCGAAGCGGTGGTCCGCCGGATCAACAACCTCGACGTCCCCGTGACGATCCACCTCCACGGGGGCCGCGTCCCGGCGTCGAGCGACGGGCACCCGCTCGACCTCGTGCGCCCCGGAGCGCACAAGGACTACGTCTATCCGAACGACCAGGAGGCGGCGACGCTCTGGTACCACGACCACACCCACCACCAGTCGTCCCGGAACGTCTACAAGGGCCTCGCCGGCCTCTACGTCATCGAGGACCCCGACGAGGACGAGCTCAACCTGCCGAGCGGTAAGTACGACGTCCCGCTCGTCCTGCAGGACCGCAGATTCCGGCGTGACGGCTCGTTCAAGTTCAAAGACAGCCACGACGACGTCCTCGGACGGGTCTTCCTCGTCAACGGGCGACCCACCCCGGTCCTCGAGGTGGCGAACCGCAAGTACCGCTTCCGGATCCTCAACGCGTCGAACTCGCGCGGCTACGAGCTCGGGCTGTCGTCGAATGAGCCGCTGATCCAGATCGCGTCCGACCAGGGGTTGCTGGCCGCGCCGACGCCCGCGGCGACGATCCCGTTGTGGACGGCCGAGCGCGCGGACGTCGTGGTCGACTTCTCGAAGTACCCGGTCGGCACGCGCGTGATCCTGGGCGACCGGGAGGACAAGACCGACGCTGCGTCGGCCAGGCCGCTCGTGGCGTTCGACGTGACCCGCGAGGAGACCGACGACAGCTCGCTGCCCGCGATGTTCCGCCCGATCCAGAGGATCCTCACGGGGACGGTCCAGCGCGAGTTCGAGCTCGAGTTCGACTTCGACAAGCAGCTGTGGGAGATCAACGGCAAGGCGTTCGACCCGAACCGCATCGACGTGAAGCCGCGCCTCGGCGACACCGAGGTGTGGACGTTCCGCAACCTGTCGCAGGTGACCCACCCGATGCACGTCCACCTCGTGAGGTTCCAGGTCCTCGACCGCAACAACCTCCCGCCGGCCGCGGGGGAGATGGGGTGGAAGGACACCGTGCGCGTCGGGGGCAGCGAGGTCGTCCGCGTCGGCATGACGTTCGAGGGACACACGGGGCGCTACATGTTCCACTGCCACAACCTCGCCCACGAGGACCACTCGATGATGGGCCAGATGAAGGTCGTTGCCTGAGGGGTAGCCGCCGGGCGGCGTCGTCGCTTCTCCTCGTCGCCTGCATCGCGGCCGCGTGCTCGCCCGCACGGCAAGCACCGCCGGCCGATCCGCTCCGGCGCGACGCCGAGACGCTCGGCCGCCACTTCGAACGGGACCACGCAGACCTGAGCGCGCTCGTCCCGCCGGAGGACTGGGACGCGGCCGTCGACGACCTCGCGGCTCGGACGGGCGACGCCGGCGACGACGGGGCGCTGGTCGAGCTGATGCGGCTCGCGGCGCTGCCCGGCCGCACGTCCGGCGGCGACGGCCACTCGGGGATCTTCCCGTTCGACGACCACGAGCGCGACCTGCACCTGCTCCCGTTGCGCCTGTACGAGTTCCCCGACGGCCTGTACGTCGTCGACGCACCGGAGGACCCGGACCTCGTCGGCGCGCGACTGCTAGCGATCGAGGGGACCCCGGTCGAAGACGTGGTCGAGCGCGTGGAGCCGCTCGTGCCGCGCGACAACGAGATGACGCTTCGCGCCCGGCTCCCGCAGTTCCTCGTCGTCGCCGAGGTCTTGAACGGCCTCGGTGTCGTGGACGGCGCCGGCCCCGTCGACGTCGAGCTCGCGACGAGCCGCGGCGCCGTCGTCGAGACCGTCGAGCCCGTCCCGGCGGACGACCTCGCGGACGCGTTCGAGGTCTGGCATCCGATGATCCCTCCGAGCCTCCCGTCCGGAGGTGAAGCCGCGTACCTGAGGCGCGCGGACACCGAGTGGTGGTCGGCGTACCTGCCCCACGAGGACGTCGTGTTCGTCCAGTACAACCAGACCGTCGGCGACTCGTTCGCCCTCGGCCGCAGGGTCGTCCGCCTGTTCGAGCGTCACGACCCGCGCGGCGTCGTCCTCGACCTCCGCCACAACCCGGGCGGCGAGAACGACGCGTCGGCGGGGCTCCTCGACGCGCTCGGGGGCCGCGCCCTCCAGGGCGTCCCGCTCGCGGTGCTCGTCGGTCGCGGCACGTTCTCGGCCGCCGGCTACCTGTCGCTGCACCTCCGGGCCGGCGCCGCGCCGGTCTTCGTGGGCGAGCCGACCGGCTTCAGCACGCGCTTCTTCGGCGATCCCGTCTCCGCGACGCTCCCGGATTCCGGGCTCGTCGTGAACGCGGGCGGCGTCGAGTGGGACGAGGGCCCCAACGGGTCGTTCGACCAGCCGTTGCGCCCGGACGTCGAGGTCGAGCTGACGGCGAAGGAGTACTTCGCCGGCGAGGACCCCGTGCTGGCGGCGGCGCTCGACGTCCTGCACCGCGACTAGGCGGTCAGCTCGCGCTCCAGAGGCGTGCGGAACCTCGGGACGATCCGTCCGTCGCCGAGCCACTCGGTGAGCGCCTCGGCTTCCGCCGCGATCGCAGCCGCCGCCTCGGTCCCGGCGTCCTCGAGAGAGCGGACGACGACGTCGCCGCCGGCTCGCTGGGCCCAGCCGCCCACGATGCGCCCGTCCCACCACACCGTCGGGCCCGCGTTGCCGTTGCGGTCGAACAGAGCCGCCCGGTGCTCGCCGAGGTACCAGTCGCGCCGCGTCCAGCCCATGACCGTCGGATCGAGGGCCGGGAGCAGCGCGGCGACCGGCGCGGTGGCCCGGACCGCCCCCTCGTCGCCGGCGACGACGTAGCCCGGCCCCTCGTCGAGCGCCACCTCCACCGCACCGGCGGCCGCCAGCGCCGCCTTGGTCTCAGCGACCGTCCACCCCGTCCACCACTTCAGGTCCTCGAGGGCCCCCGGGCCGAACGACCTCAGCCACAGGCGCGCGAGCTGCGGGCGCGCCTCTTGCTCGGGCAGAGAGTCGACGTCCACCCCCAGCCACGACCGCATCGGCGCCCACCGGTACTGGGTGCTCAGCCACGAGCCGCGGGGCCGGCCGCGCACGATCTTGCCGTCGTTCGCGAGGAGGAACAGGACGCGAGTGGACACACCGACGGCACCCTCCCATCGCGTTCCGGCGCCGACGGGGATCTTCTTGCGGAGCTCGGGGAGCTCGCGGCTCAGCTCCGCCGCGGTCGCCTCGCCCCGCTCCTCCAGGAGAGCGAGCGTCTCCTTCTCGACCTTCGACAGCCACCCGGCGCCGTCGGTCGCGACGCCGCCCTCCTCGACGAACGCGATCGTCTTGCGGCGCTCGCGCCGCGCCAGGGCGCGCGTGCACGCGCCGTGGACGACCGGCGCCAGCCCGACCGGCACGACGAACATCGTCCGGCGCATGCCGAGCACGCGTGCGAGCGTCCGCTCCTCGTAGAGCGCGCGGGCGAGGTCGTCCGGCGTGAACCCGCGCACGCGCGCCCGGGCCGCGAGGTAGACGGACGCGGCGTCGCTCGAGTGGAGCCCGGCGAGGTCCCCCGCCACCTCGGTGACGCCGGCCCCGGTCTTACGCAGATGGTGCCGCCGGACGAGGCGCGCCCTTCTTTCCGCGGGAGGGATCCGGCGGAGCTTGGCCATGGCCGGACCGTATCCGGCCGTCCTCTAGATGCAGTGTTTGAACTGCACCGGCGGAACCTCGATGCATTCTTCGGCCACTGCCGGAACCGCACCGAAGACGACCGTGAAAAGCGTGCATAGCAGGACGAATCGGACTCCTCTGAGCATGGCGAACCTCCCTCGCGCGACAAATGTGTTGACTTTCAGTGATCGAGAAGGTAATAACACGTCACGGAGGCGGCTCGCTCGCCTTACGCTGTCGTGCCATGAGCCGGGACGACAAAGCTGGGCTGGGCGAGCGGATTAGGCGTGCTCGCGTCGAGCGCGGGCTGTCGCAGCGCGACGTCGCCATGCCGCTCCTCACGCCCTCGTACGTATCGCTGATCGAGTCCGGCAAGCGGATCCCGTCGCCGGACGCCCTCGAGCACATCGCAGGAGTCCTGGGAGTGGATCCATCCGAGCTTCGGACCGGCCGGTCGCCGGGGGCCGAGGCGGAGCTCGAGCTCCGTCTGCAGGAGGCGCGCCGCGCGCTTCACTCCGGCCGGCGCGACGAGGCGACCGCGCTCGCCGACGGGGTGCGGGCCGAGGCCCGCGCGGACGGATGGCCGCGGGTCGAGGCCAAGTCGCTGTGCGTGCAGGCCGTCGTCAAGGAGCACCAGGGCGAGCCCGAAGAGGCGCTCGACCTCTACCAGGCCGCCGAGACGCTGTGGCTGAGCGAGCCGCTGCACCTGCGCTACGAAGCAGTCGTCGGGATCGCCCGCTGCACCCTCGAGATCGGGAACTCGCGGCTGGCGATCCACATCCTCAACGAGTACCTGGACCGGCTCGAGCGCAGCGGCGAGCCCGACCCGACCGCGCGGATGCGGGCGCACGGAGCGCTCGTCGCCTGCTACATGCACGTGGGGCTGCGGGACCGCGCCGCGCACGAGGCCGAGCAGGCGCTGCGGTTCGCGCCGCAGGCGAACGACCCCGCCGAGCTCGCGTGCCTGCACATGAACGTCGCCAGCTCGATGCTCGGCCAAGGACGGCACGGCGACGCCGTCGCCGCCGCGCGCAAGGCCGAGGAGAACTTCTCGATGCTGGACTGGAAGCTCGGCGCGGCGTGGGCGCAGATGAACAGGGGGATCGTCCTTCTCGAGAAGCACGACCTCGTGGGCGCCCGCACGGCGTTCGAGGAGGCGCTGGAGCGGCTGGAGTCGGTGGCGAACGCGGCCGCGGACCGAGCCAACGTCCTGAACGAGCTCGCGCAGGTCGAGCGGGCGAGCGGCCGGCTTGCCCGCGCCCAGGCCCGCGCCGCCGAGGCGAGGGCGCTGCTCGGAGAGGACGGGCCGGTCATGATCCTCGCGACCAACCACCGGGAGATGGGCCGGGCCCTCGTGAAGAAGGATCCCGCGGGGGCGGAGAAGGAGCTGCGGACGGCGATGAAGCTGTTCCGCGGCGCCGGCGCCGCTCGTGAAACCGCCGCCACGGCCCGCGACCTGGCGAAGGTCCTCCGCGACAGGAAGAAGCAGCGCGAGGCGCTGGCCGTCCTCGAGGAGGGGCTCGATGCCGCGCTGGAGAGCGACTAGCGCGGGTTGACTCGAGTACGTCAGGTGTACTGACAAAAAGTCACGTTACCTGTTGATTTTCAACGTCGAGTCCGGATAGGTTCCCGTAGTCACGGTGCCGCGATTTCCCCGGCCCCTCGTCCGGGCTTGCCAATTGCTCAGTGCACACCGGCGGGGGGCTGGGGTTATCGCTCGGCCTCGCAAGCGATCCGAGCTCCCGGGAGGAAACCGCGTCGATTGCGGCGAACCTCCGACCAACCAAGTCGACTTCAACCGGGAGAGACCCATTCGTTTCGTGGCGTCCCGCCGAGGCCGTCCCTCCCTGCGCCTTCGCCCGGGCAGGGGGTGGCTCGCCGCGGCCTGCGCGCTGGTGACGGCCGTCTCCGGGACCGGCCTCGCGTCCGCCGCTACGACGTACGGCCCCCCGGCCCCCTCCAACGTGACGGCCGGCTGGGCCGGCGAGGACAAAAGCGTCGAGCAGATCCGCGCCGAGTCGCCCGAGGACCGTTACGCGATGGCGGGCGGGTGCTACGCGATCGCGGCCGGCGGCCGCTTCGTGCAGCGGGCCGGTGACGGCTTCGCGGCTACTGCGGCGACGGCCGGCGAGGCCGAGCCGTTCCACTTCCAGGCGACCGACCTCGGCAGCTACCTGCTGTTCGGGAGCCGCTCGGACTTCGTCGCCGCGAGCGAGGGTGCGATCGGGGAGGCCGCGTACGGCGTGACGCGCTCGACCCCGGGCGCGACCGCGGGCGGCCTCGCCCACGAGAAGACCGACGAGGCCGCCGACGCGGCGGCGCGCAGCGACGCGAACCGGGCCGCGGGCAGGGGGGCCGCGGTCGTGGCCGCCGCTGAGGCGAGCGAGCTGGCGGACTGGACGATCTCCGGCGACCCCGGAGCGTTCACGATCGCCCTTCCGGCGACGGGGCAGGCGTTGACGACCGCCGCCGACGGCACGCTGGCCCTCGGCGAGGCGCCGGGCCGTTTCTCCTTCGAGCGCCGCGGCGGCTGCGCCTCGGTCCCGGAGATCGAGGTCAACGTCGAGGGGCCGATCCTGGGCGGCGAGACGCCGTTCCAAGAGGTGCG
>DASQEJ010000038.1:0-3112 GCA_035633715.1 Actinomycetota bacterium
CGTAGGAGAGACACGCCGGGTTCGTCGACGCCATCAGCAGCGTGTGGCCGTCCTGGTGCTGGAGGCCTTCGCCGTTCAGCGACGTGCGGCCGTACGTCGCGCCGAGCAAAAAGCCCTTGCCCCGCTGGTCGGCGAACGACCACGCGGAGTCGGCGATGCGCTGGAAGCCGAACATCGAATAGAAGATGAAGAACGGGATCATCGGCTCGGCGTGCGTGGCGTAGGCCGTGCCCGCCGCGGTGAACGAGGCCATCGAGCCGGCCTCGGTGATGCCCTCCTCGAGGATCTGGCCCTGGTGGGACTCGCGGTACGCGAGGAGGTGTTCCGCGTCGACGGGCTCGTAGAGCTGGCCGTGCGCCGCGTAGCTCTTGAACTCGGGGAACAGCGACTCCATGCCGAACGTGCGCGCCTCGTCCGGGATGATCGGCACGACTCGCTCGCCCACGCGCTCGTCGCGCATGAGCTTTCGCAGCAGCCGGACGAACGCCATCGTCGTCGACACCGGCTGCTTCGAGCCGGCCCCGAACTCCTCGTAGAGGTCCGCCTTCGGCAGCGGGATCGACCTCGGCTTCGAGCGCCGCTCCGGCACGAACCCGCCGAGGCGCCGGCGCTGGTCGCGCATGTACTCGATCTCGATCGAGTCCTTGCCCGGGTGGTAGTAGGGGGCGACGCCTTCCTTGATGTCGGCGTCCTTGATCGGGAGGCCGAGGCGGTCGCGGAACGTGCGCAGCTCCTCCTCGGACAGCTTCTTCATCTGGTGCGTAACGTTGCGGCCCTCGAACGACTGGCCGAGCGTCCACCCCTTCACCGTCTTGGCGAGGATCACGACCGGCGCGTCCTTGAGCTCGACGGCCGTGCGATACGCGGCGTAGAGCTTGCGGTAGTCGTGCCCGCCCCTCTTGAGGTGGCGGAGGTCGTCGTCGGTGAGGTGCGAGACCATCTCGCGCAGGCGAGGGTCGGGGCCGAAGAAGTGCTTGCGGATGTAGTCGCCCGACTCGACCGCGTACTTCTGGAAGTCGCCGTCGAGGGTGCAGTTCATGCGGTTGACGAGCACGCCGTCGGTGTCGCGCTCGAGGAGCTCGTCCCACTCGCGGCCCCACACCACCTTGATCACGTGCCAGCCGGCGCCGCGGAAGATCGACTCGAGCTCCTGGATGACCTTGCCGTTGCCGCGCACCGGGCCGTCGAGTCGCTGGAGGTTGCAGTTCACGACCATGATGAGGTTGTCGAGGCCCTCTCGCGCGGCCAGGGACAGCGCCGCCATCGACTCGGGCTCGTCCATCTCGCCGTCGCCGGTGAACGCCCACACGCGCTGGCGCGTCGTGTCCTTGATCCCGCGGTGCTGGAGGTAGCGGTTGAACCGCGCCTGGTAGATCGCGTTCATCGGCGAGAGCCCCATCGAGACCGTGGGGAACTCCCAGAAGCGCGGCATCAGCCGGGGGTGCGGGTAGGACGAGAGCCCCCCGCCGAAGGCCTCGCGCCGGAACGCCTCCATCTGCGTCTCGGTGATCCGGCCCTCGAGGTAGGCGCGGGCGTAGACGCCGGGGGCCCCGTGGCCCTGGATGAAGACCTGGTCACCGCCGCCGTGGGCGTCCTTGCCCCTGAAGAAGTGGTTGAAGCCGACCTCGTAGAGCGACGCCGACGAGGCGTACGTCGAGATGTGGCCGCCGATCCCGTCGAAGGCCTTGTTGGCCCGGGACACCATCACGGCCGCGTTCCAGCGGATGATCTGGCGGATCCGGTGCTCGACCTCCTCGTTGCCGGGGAAGAACGGCTCCTCCTCGGGCGAGATCGTGTTGATGTAGTCCGAGGACACCATCGAGGGAAGCCCGATCTGCCGGGAGCGGGCGTGGTGGAGGATCCTGTGCAGGAGGAACCGGGCCCTTCCCGGGGAGTGGTCGATCAGCTGGTCGAGCGCGTCGAGCCACTCCGCGGTCTCGTCCGGATCGATGTCCGGAAGCTGGTTCCTGAAAGCGTCGTACACGAGCTCACCCACCCTCTTCGAGTGCCGGAGGACCAGGGTAAACGCCGCTGAAGGGAACGCAGTCAGGGCGGCGAATCCCTGACGCGAGGGCGCCGAGCCGGGCGTCTGCCTGCCTACGTTTCCGGAGGGGTCGTTATGAAGGGGTTCTCGCGCAGGGCCGGCGCCGTCGTGGTCGCGCTGCTGACCGCCGCTACCGCGCTGTCGGGCGTCCAGGCGGCGGCGAAGTCACCGCCCCCGGACAGGGCCGTCCCTCCGGCCGACTACACGAAGATCAAGGGCCTCTCGCAGCCCAAGTACAAGACGGTCCGCGAGAGCTTCATGGTCCCCATGAAGGACGGGATCAACATGTACGTCGAGGTCGTGCGCCCCGACGTCAAGGGCCGGTTCGGCACGATCCTCGAGCTCAGCCCCTACCACGGCACCAGCGCCGACCGCTCGGGCACCCGCATCTTCCCCGGGCCCGAGGACGGCATGGCCGGCTACTTCGCCCCGCGCGGCTACGCGGTGGTGTTCGCCGACCTGCGAGGCACGGGGCGCTCCGAGGGTTGCCTCGACCACATGGGCCCGAAGGACCAGTCCGACGCCTACGAGATCGTCGAGTGGGCCGCCAAGCAGCCGTGGTCGAACGGGCGGGTCGGCATGACCGGCCACAGCTACGTCGGCTCGACTCCTCAGATGGCCGCCGCCCAGAAGCCGCCGCACCTCGTGACGATCGTCCCGAGCGCCGGCCTGGCCGCGATGTACCACCACGAGTTCCAGGGCGGCGTCCCCTACTACGCGCAGTGGGCGGGGCCGCTCGTCGCCTACGAGCAGCTCGCCATCCAGCGCCACCTGCCGCCCGCGGCCTCCGGCTACGGCGACAACTTCGGCAACGGCATGCAGTACTTCGGCTGCGGCGCCACGCAGTCGGCGGCCGTGACCGGCGAGGCGTACTTCTCGGGGGCCGAGACCGAATGGCACCGCGAGCGCGACTTCCGCAAGGGTGCGACCGCTTCGAAGATCCCGATGTTCATCATCCACGGCGTCAACGACAACGCCGCGAGGATCGCGGCCAGCGACTGGTTCATCGCCCGCAACGGCCGCCCCGGCGACAAGGCGTGGATCGGCCAGTGGGACCACGGGTCCGGC
>DASQEJ010000039.1:0-2448 GCA_035633715.1 Actinomycetota bacterium
CCCACGCCACCACGTCGTCGATCTGCTCGACGGAGGGCGTCGACCAACCGATCGAGGCCCCGGGCGCGACCGTCCGGGCGGCCTCCGGCGGGAGGTCGTCCTGGCCGAGATGGACCCCGGTCGCGCCCGACACCCGCGCTACGTCGGGGCGATCGTTGACGAAGAACGGAACTCCGACGGAACGGCACGCCACCGTGAGCCCCCGCGCGGCGCGGAGCATCGGCCCGGCCTCCATCTCCTTCTCGCGCAGTTGGACCACGTCTACCCCGGCCCCCGCGAGCTCCGGCACGAGCTCCACGAGCGGGCCCGCGCCGATGCGCTCGCGAGCGACCAGGTAGAGACGCGATCGGTCGAGCGTCACAGCGCGAGCGCCTCCGGGCCGCCTTCGCCCGGCAGTCCCTCGTCCGGGTCCTCGCCGGCCTCCTTCTCGTACTCCTTCATGCGCTCCGCGACCGAACGCAAGACCTTCGGGGTCCGCAGCAGCGCGGCCGTCACGATGAGGTAGGGCGTGACGTCCCAGAGGACCTCGTGCCACCGCTTGTCGAGGAGGCTGGCGATCCCGATCCACACGATCACGAGGGCGAACAGCAGCGACGCGAGCCGCCGCGCGAGCTGCGGATCGGCCGCCCTCTCGCAGCGGGCGCGCATCAGGACCACGGCGCTGCGGCCGCGGGTCCGGCGCAGCCGCCACCAGGTCTTGCGCGCGGGATAGAAGCGTCCGGTCCCTTCGAGGAACCCGAGCGCCACGAGAGCCGCGAACGAGGCGATCAGCGCACTGGTCACGCGCCAAGGCTACGACCGGGCGGAGGGTCGAGGCGCGTCGTTGACATCACCGCGTCCAAGGCGTACACCAAGGCGAGGTTCGGCTGAAGAAGGAGGCGGTGGCATGGGTGGCTACGCGGACAAGGTGCAGAAGGCGGTCGAGGACCAGCTCCGTCCGGGCGAGAAGGTCCTCGGGGCGATCCGGACGCAACCCCGGGGCACGGTCATGGGGACCGGCATCGGCGGCCTCGTCGGCGCCGCCGTCGCGCAGAAGCAGGCCGGCAAGGCCCGCGCAGCTGCAGGCGAAGGATCGACCGCGGCCTCGTGGCCCGCGGCCAAGTTCGCCCTCAGCGTGACGGATCAGCGGTTGGCGGCGTTCAGCTTCAGCGCGATGGGCAAGCCGAAGGACCTGAAGGCGGAGACCCCCCTCGACCAAGTCGTGTCCATCGAGCAGGGCAACGCGAAGATCACGAAGTCCGTCGTCGTCTCGTTCGCCGACGGCTCGGGGATCGAGCTCGAGTGCGGAAAGCTCGAGAAGGTCGACGACTTCATCTCGGCGTTCAACAGCGCGAAGGCGAGCGCCCCCTAGACGATCACGCGCGGCAGCGGGCCCGTGTCGTCCTCGTCCCGCTGGACGGGAACGTCGGGCGCCGACGCGGCCGGGAGCAGGCTCTGCGTCACCAGCGCGGTCACCGACCGGTAGAAGTCGTCAGGGTTCGAGAGATAGGAGATCCGGCTGAGGGCCTGGGCCTGGCCGGCGGTCTCGACGATCAGCTCGCCGTAGCCGAACACGCGCCCCCATAGGGACCGCTGGTACGTCATGTCGGTGAGGTTGCCGAGCGGCATCGACGCGACCTTCCGCGTGAGGATCCCCGAGACCTCGAAGATCCTCTTCTCGGTCACGAAGATCCGGTCGATCCACCACTCCCACGCGCGCCACATGAGCCGGACCAGGAACCACAGCGCGAACAGGCCCGCGATCGTGTCGAGGAGGTCGCCGCCGTCGCCGGGGCTCACGACCAGCCCGACGAAGAGCCCGAGCGCGATCGCGCCCACGGCCGTGACGGCCGGACGAGCGAGGACGGCTACGTGACGCCTGGCCTGGAGGACGACGTTCTCGTCCGCGGCCAGGTAACGGCCGGGGCCGGTCAGCACGGCGCTAGACGAGGGACCTCACGAACTTCGACAGGCTGTCCGCCGCGGTGGACAGCCACTCACCCGCGCTCTCGCCCGTCATCTTCACGAGCCGGGCTGCCTCGCCGGGCGACTCGATGAGGAAGAAGATGCCAAAACCTATGCACAGGAACCACATGACCCTCTTTAGGCTCATTAGCAACACATCATAGGCCTAGGGGGCGGGTTCGCGCGGATTCCTCTGCCTCAGTCCCGGTCGGTCCACCACCCGAGCCAGAGCTTCCGGGACGTCCTGAGGTGCTCCCGCGAGCGGGAGAAGACCTCGAGCGTGACCGTGCCGTCGTAGCCGGCCTCCTTCAGCCACCGGACGGCTGCCTTCCAGTCGATGCTCCCGGCCCCCAGCGGGAGGTGCCGGTCCTCGGTCCCACCCGTGTTGTCCGAGATGTGGACATGCGCGAGCCGGTCCCCGTACGCCTTCAGGAGGTCGGGCGTCCGGTTGGGCTCCCCGAGACCGAGCCGGAGGTTCGCGTGGGCGATGTCGAGGTGGAAGCC
>DASQEJ010000040.1:0-9818 GCA_035633715.1 Actinomycetota bacterium
GCTCGTCGGCGAAGGCGCTTCGGAGACCCCGCGGACGACGCTGCTCCAGGTCGAGGCGAACGTCGACGACATGAGCCCCGAGCTCCTGCCGCACGCGCTCGAGAGCCTGCTCGCGGCCGGCGCCGTCGACGCGTGGGTGACCCCGGTGCTCATGAAGAAGGGGCGGCCGGGGTTCGTCGTGGCCGCGCTCGTCGCCGCGGGGGAGAGGGACCGGGTGGTCGACGTCTTCCTGAGCGAGACGACGACGTTCGGCGTCCGGATGCACGAGGTCGCGCGCGAGGTCCTCGACCGCGCGAGGACCGAGGTCGAGGTCGAAGGCCACGCCGTGCGCGTGAAGACCGGGACGCGCGCGGGGGCCGTCGTGACCGCGGCCCCCGAGTTCGAGGACGCGCGTCGCGTCGCGAAGGCGACCGGGATGCCCCTGAAGGACGTGTACGAGCAGGCGCTACGGGCGGCGCGGCAGAGCGCGCCTCAGTGAGACCTCAGGTGCTCGAGCACCCCGCGCTCGATCACCGCGTCGTCGGACCACCGCTCCTCGAGGTTCTCCGTGCCCACGTACTCGTACAGCGCGCCCCTTAGCCGCTCGTCGTAAGGCTCGCCTCCGCCGGATCCGGCGTCGTAGCCGAGCTGCGACAGGAGGTAGCGGATCTCGCCCGCGAGCTCGTGGTCGACGGCGACGAACTCGAGGCTCTCGGGCCGCGGGAACAACAGGCTGTGGATGCGCCACAGCCGCGCGAGCTCGTCGACCGGCGTCAGGTGGTCGTCGACGCGCAGGTCGACCGCGCGGTCGATGCCGCCGCCGTACCCTCCGCCCTCGCGCGCTACGTAGAGCGCAGCCGACTGGCGGCCGCGCCGGTCGCCGCCGGCGTCGTCGCCCGCCCGCAGCGCGGCGAGGAGCCGGACCGCGAGCTCCCCCGTGGTCGAGCGGAAGGCGCCGGCCATCGACTCGACGACCTCGGGCCCCGTGAGGATGTTTCCCTGGCAACAGAACCCGTCTTCCGCGATCCCGCCCGCCCAGTCGAAACACGCCGACCCGGTGAACATGGCCGCCCGGCCCGACGCGTCGATGATGCCCAGCTGACGGTCCTCGCGTCCCTCGTCCGCGCCGGTGAGCTGCGCGACGGCGTCGGCCGCGGACGTCCCGCTCGCGAGCAGGTCGAGTCCACCCGGGCCGTACGAGAGGTTCGCGAGCGCTTGCGTCGCGACCGCTCCGGCGCCCGCGCGCACCCACGGCACGGCCGCCCCGACCGCGAGGAACTTCGACGCGACGGCGACGCCCCACTCGGGCGGCGACGAGTCGCCGTCCCACGCTGCGATCGAGAAAGTCATCACCCGAATTACAGCACGCCGGTCGAGAGACGTATCCTCGCTTCGTGCACAGCCGTCGCGTCACCCAGTCGATGAGCTACCGGTCCCGCGCCCAGACGTCGGAGGACGTCGAGCGGCCGGCCGTCCTGTTCGTCTGCGTCCACAACGCCGGGCGCTCGCGGATGGCGGAGGCGTTCTTCAACCAGCTCGCCGGCGACCGCTACAAAGGGATCTCCGCGGGCACGGACCCCGCGTCGCACTCGCATCCCGAGGTGGTCGAGGCGATGGCCGAGGTCCACCTGCCGATCGACGACTCGCCGGGCACGCTCCTCACGCAGCAGATGGCCGACGACGCATTGCTCGTCGTCGGGATGGGGTGCGCGGTCGAAGAGGCGTGCCCCGCGCTGCAGGTCCCGCTCGAGGACTGGGCGCTCGACGACCCGAAGGGAAAGCCCGCGGAAGTGGTCGCGGAGATCCGCGACATGATCGAGATGCGCGTCCGCAACCTCGTCGCGCGGCTGGACCGTGAGAGAGCCGGAACCTCTACCTAGCGCCTAGACGTGAGCGGCCTTGTCGAGGCCCTCGCCCTTCTCCACCGGGTACCAGCACGCCGCGAGGTGCCGCGGGTCGACCTCGCCGAGCGGCGGCATCTGGGTGCGGCAGTTCTCCGGGATCTCGCCACCGCCCACCTGACGCGCCTTCGGGCAGCGAGGGTGGAACGGGCATCCGGACGGAGGGTCGATCGGCGACGGCACGTCGCCCTCGAGGACGACCCGCTGCGCGACGTTCGCGCCCGAGTGGCCCTTGGGGACGGCCGACAGCAGCGCCGCCGTGTACGGCATGCGCGGGCGGTGATAGAGGTCGTCGGAGCTCGCCACCTCGACGACACGGCCGAGGTACATGACCGCGATCCTGTCGGCGATGTGGCGCACGACGCCGAGGTCGTGCGAGATGAACAGGTACGTGAGCTTGAACTCCTGCTGAAGGTCCTCCAACAGGTTCAGGATCTGTGCCTGGATCGACACGTCGAGAGCCGAGACCGGCTCGTCGCACACGATCAGCTTCGGCCGCAGCGCGAGCGCGCGGGCGACGCCGATCCTCTGCCGCTGGCCCCCGGAGAACTCGTGCGGGTACCGGTTGTAGTGCTCGGGGTTCAGGCCCGTGCGCGCCATGAGGTCCTGGACCTTCTTGCGCGTCTCGCCCTCGGTCTTGTGGATGACGTACGGGGCCCCGATGACCTGGCCGACGGTCTGGCGCGGGTTCAGCGACGCGTAGGGGTCCTGGAAGATCATCTGCATCTCGCGGCGGATCGGCCGCATCGCCGCGCGGCTGAGCCGGGTGATGTCCTGGCCCTCGAAGAAGACGGAGCCGGAGGTCGCCTGGAGCAGCTTCAACACGAGCCGTGCGGTCGTCGACTTGCCGCAGCCGGACTCGCCGACGAGGCCGAGGGTCTCGCCCGGGTAGATCGAGAACGAGACGTCCTCGACCGCGTGCACCCGCGCGACTTCCTTCTGGAGGATGATCCCCTTCGTTATCGGGAAGTGCTTCGTGAGGTTGCGGACCTCGACGAGGGGGTCGCCCGAGCTGCGCGGCGTCCCGGCGGGACGCACGGAGGCCTCCGTCGCGCTCATACCTTTACGCCCTTCGTACGCCGGGCCTCCCGTTCCGCCCACAGCTTACGCTTGTCCTCGATCGTGAGGTGGCAGGCGTCGGGGTGGCCGCCGCCGCGGTCGACCAGGTCGGGACGATCCTTGTCGCACGGCTCGAACCGGTGCGGGCAGCGTGGGTGGAACGGGCAGCCCGGCGGGACGAAGATCAGCGACGGAGGTGCGCCCTCGATCGGCACGAGCCGCTCGCCGGCCGAGTCGACGCGGGGGATCGACTCCAGCAACCCCCACGCGTACGGGTGCAACGGCTTCGAGAAGACCTCCTCGCGCGAGCCGAGCTCGGCCGCGCGTCCGGCGTACATGACCATCACCGACTGGGCGACGTCGGCGACGACGCCCAAGTCGTGCGTGATCAGGATCACGCCGATGTTGAACTCGCGCTTCACCTTGTCGATCAGCTCGAGGATCTGCGCCTGGACCGTCACGTCGAGCGCGGTCGTGGGCTCGTCGGCGATCAACAGGTCGGGGTTGTGCGCGAGCGCCATCGCGATCATCGCCCGCTGGCGCATCCCGCCCGAGTACTCGTGCGGGTAGCCCTTGAAGCGGTCGCGCGGCTTCGGGATGCCGACGGCCGCGAGCAGCTCGATCGCGCGTTCGGCCGCCTGGTTCTTCGGCATCTTCTCGTGGACGAGGATCGCCTCGACGATCTGGTCCCCGACTCGATAGAACGGGTGGAGACAGGCGAACGGATCCTGGAAGATCATCGCCATCTCCTTGCCGCGCAACCCGCGCAGCTCCTCCTTGGAGAGGGTGAGGAGGTCCTGGCCCTTGAACAGCACCTCGCCGGACACGTTCGCCCGATCGAGGTTCGTCAGGCCCAGCGCGGTGAGGCACGTGACGCTCTTGCCCGACCCGGACTCGCCCACGATCCCGAACGTCTCGCCGCGGTGCACCTTGAAGCTGAGACCGTCGACCGCCTTGACGAGACCGTCGCCCGTGGGGAAGTGGACGCGTAGGTCCTTGACCTCGAGGAGGACCTCGTTCGTCGGCATCAAAGAAGTGTAGAGCCTGCTAGTCGTCGTGACCGGAGGCCGCGACTACGAGTACCGGACCCGGGGATCGAGGGCCGCGTACACGATGTCCACGACCAGGTTGGCGAAGATCACGAACGCCGCGGCGAACACCGTCGTCCCGAGGATGATCGGCAGGTTCTGGCTGCGGATCGCCTGCACCGCGTAGTCGCCGATCCCCGGGATGTTGAAGATCTGCTCGGTGATGACGGCGCCGCCGAGCAGGATCCCGAGGTCGAGGCCGTACATCGTGACGACGGGCGTGAGCGCGCTGCGCAACGCGTGGCGCGTCACCGACCTCTCCCGCAGGCCCTTCGCCCGCGCGGTGCGGATGTAGTCCTCTCCCTGGACCTCGAGCATGTTGCCTCGCACCATCCGCGCGTAGATCGCGGCGGACACGAACGCGAGGACGAGCCACGGGAGCCACATCACCTTGAACCATTGGACGGGGTCCTCGGTGAGCGGCACGTACGACCCCGTGTCGTAGATCTGCATGCCGGAGTCGAACGCGAACACCGCGATGAGGCCGAGCCAGAACGTCGGCATCGACACCCCGATCAAGGCGAACACCATCGACCCGCGATCGAGCAACGATCTTCGTTTGAGGGCCGAGATGACCCCGATGCCGACACCCATCGCGAGCCAGATGAGAGACGCCCCGAACGCGAGCGACGCGGTGGCCGGCATGCGGCGGAGGAGAGCGCCGGTCACCTCCTCCTGCGTCTGGAACGACGTGCCAAGGTCACCGCGCAGCGCCTTTCCGACGTAGCGCGCGAACTGGACGTAGACGGGCCTGTCGAGGCCGAGCCTCTGCTCGACCTGTTTGACGAGCTCGGGCCGCGGGTTCTTGCCCGCGAACAGGATCGCCACCTTGCTGACGCCACCCGGCGCGTCGCCGCCGGCGCCGCCGGGCAGGACGAAGAAGATCAGAAAGACGGACGCGATGACGAGGATCAGCATCACGATCGACCACAGCATGCGTCTCACGACGTACTGGAACACCGCGCCCTCCGTCCTTCATTCTCCGGTCCGGCCGAGGCCGCCCCGGTCTCTGCTGGTTTCTGCGCTACGGATGGTGCGGGGGCCTCGCGGCCCCCGCACCTCCGCTCACTTCGTTGCTACTCGGATGCCTGAACGCCGACGTTCGGCCAGTCGATCAGCGAGTAGTTGTAGTGGTAGTAGACGTTCACTGCGTCCTCGGAGAACGGGAGGATGTCCTCGTCCCAGCTCCACGGCACCCAGTACGCCTGCTCCGTCGCGTAGCGGTTGACCTCTTCCCACTTCGCAGCACGCTCGGTGGGGTCGGCCGTGCCCGCGGCGTCGTCGATCATCTGGTTCAGCTCGGGGTCGTTCACCTCGGAGTAGTTGCTGTTACCGGACTCGAGGATGTTGTCCCCGTGCATGAGCGGGTCGAAGAACGTGACCGCGTCCGCCCAGTCCTTGCACCAGCCGGCGGACGTGCCCATGTGCACGTCCTTCGACGGGATTCCGTAGAACTGGGTGTAGTGGTTCGGGAACTCCGGCAGCTGGCTCCGGATGTTCGTGAAGCCGAGCTCCTCGAGGTTCTTGCGGATCGACTCGAAGTACTTGTCGTGCGGCGGCGTGGACGAGCCCACGACGAAGATCTCGTCGTCGTATCCGTCCGGGTAGCCGGCCTCGGCCATGAGCTCCTTGGCCTTGTCCATGTCGCCCGACAGGTTCTCGCTCGGGAACGGGTTGAACTCCTCGGCGTCGAGGTGACCCGGGATGCCCGGCGGGAGGATGCTCGTCGCGATCGGGCCCGTTGCGTCGACGCCGCCCTGGAGGCGCTTGATCGCCGCACGGTCGATCGCGTAGTTCACGGCCTGCCGCACCTCGAGCTGGTCGAACGGCTCCAGGCGGGTGTTCATGAAGATGTAGCGGTTGCAACCCGACGGGCCGCGCGCGGTGTGCGCGCTGAGGTCGGGGTCGGTGACGGTCTGCTCGAGCAGAGCCTCGGTCGGCGACGCGTCCCACGCGATCGTGAAGTCGCCGTCCTGGATCTTCTTCACTGCGATGTTCGGGTCGAACCCGAGACGGATCTCGACCTCGTCGGCGTACGCGCCGCGGGCTTCGTCCGTGTCGGGGTCCCAGTTCTCGTTGCGCGTCATGACGATGCGCTCTTCGGGCTTCCACTCCGCGACCTGGTAGGGACCCGAGGAGACGACGTGGTTGTCGTAGTCCGAGTCCTTCTCCTTGTCGAACTGCTCCGCGTAGCTCTGCGGAACGGGGCTCGTCGCCGGCATGGCCAGACGGAGGTCCCAGTCACCGGTCGGCTCCGTGAGGTGGAAGACGATCTCCTTGTCGCTCACGCACTCGATGCCCGTGATCTCGTCGACCTTGTTCTTCGTGAACTGGTCGACGCCCTCGATCATGTCGTAGTAGTAGGAGTACTGCGCCCCGACCGACGGGATGAACTGGCGCTCGATCCCGTACTTGACGTCGTCGCAGGTGATCTCCTCGCCGGTGACGCCGGGGACGTCTTCGCCACCGAGCGCCTGGCCCCACTTGACGTTGTCCTTGATCGTGTAGCTCCACTCGGTCGCGTCCTCGTTCGTCTCACCGAGGCCCGTCGCGAGGTCGCCGATCGGCTCGACGCCGGCCTCACCCGGGACACCCGGGTAGGTCACGAGCGTCCGCGAGACGCCGCGGTGCAGGATCGCGCTGAGCACGTAGTACCCGGCGGTCGGGTCCATGTAGTCGACGTCGGACGTCCCGGCCATGGTGAGCTTGCCACCCTGGGGGATCTCGGACTCGTCCTGGGGCTGCTGGACGCTGTCGCCGCCGCCTTCGTCACCGCCGCCGCCACATGCGGCCGCGATGAGCATCAAGCAGACGAGCAGAGCCCCCAGCTTGAAGAACCTCTTGTCTTTGAACAAATCATCCTCCTCTGTGTTGCCAACGAACCGATTACGTAGAACTTTTGGATCTTGTCGGACGTACCCCCTTCCTCAACGCGCGGTCTTCGGGTCGAGCGCGTCGCGCAACCCGTCGCCGAGCAGGTTGAATCCCAAGACGGTGATGAACAGAGCCAGACCGGGCCAGAACATGTACCACCACGCCGCGCCGTAGCTCACGTAAGAGACGGCGCTCGAGAGCATCTCGCCCCACGAGGCCTCGGGAGGCTTCACGCCGACGCCGCGGAACGACAGGCTCGCCTCGAACACGATGTTGATGGGGATGATCAGCGTGGCGTAGATGATGATCGGCGCGATCAGGTTCGGGAGGATCTCCTTGATCATGATCCAGCGCGACGTGGCGCCGAGCGAGTACGCGGCTTCGACGAACTGGGCCTCGCGCAGCGACAGCGTCTGGCCGCGGACGATGCGTGCGATGTAGGGCCACCCGAAGAACGCGATGATCCCGACGACGAGGATCAACCCCGCGTTCCCCCAGACGACGCCGAGCGAGATGCCGAGCAGCAGCGCGGGGATCGACAGCGTCAGGTCGATGAAGCGGGAGATCAGGGTGTCGACCCACCCCTTCATGAACCCGGCGATCATCCCCAGCAGCACGCCGATGACGATCTGGATGCCCGTCGCGACGATCGCGATCGTCAACGAGACGCGGGCGCCGTAGAACACGCGGACGAACAGGTCACGGCCGAGCTTGTCGGCGCCGAACCAGAATTCGGAGTTGGGCCCCCTCGGGGAACCGAACTCGTTGAGCATCGTGTCGCCGTACTGCTCCGTGTATGGATGGCCGGCGAGGTTCTCGAAGAACGGCGCCAGGATGGCGACGAGGATCATGAAGACGACCATGACGCCGCCGAAGATCGCGAGCTTGTCGTCCTTGAAGCGTTCCCAGAAGATCTGCTTGGGTGAGCGCGCCTTTACACCGCCGGGCCCCTCCGGATCGGACGCGGGAAGCGGTCCCCCCGAAAAGCCCTGAAAGTCGGTCGCGCTCTGAGCCATCAGCGACTCCCCTTGATTCCCCCGATTTGCACTGCCTCAGCACCCGCTCGAACCGCAGCCGGCCAACCCTACTACAGCGGTCGTAATCATGCTCCACGCCTGTACCCGGGCGGCCCGCTCTCGAACCTGCGGGACACTAAGTTTCCCCCTCGGCTACGTCAATCGTCGTTTTTCGACCGGTCTGCGGGGGGGAGCCGGGGGTCAGGCCGTCCAGTCGAGCGCGGTCTGGTGCGCCGTCTCCACGTAGGCGGCGACCAGGTCGACGGTCGCGTCGATGTCGGACACGTAGGCCATCTCGTTCACCGTATGGACGTAGCGGATCGGGATCGAGATCGTGATGACGGGGACCCCGGCCCTCGTCAGCTGGATCCCGCCGGCGTCGGTGCCCCCGCGCGGGAGGATCTCCATCTGGTACGGGATCGTGCGGTCCTCGGCGAGGCGCTTGAACGACCGGACCAGGCGGGGGTCCGAGATCGACCCGGAGTCCATCAGCCCGATCGCAGCCCCCTGGCCGAGGGCGCACACCTGCTGGCTGCGGTCTGCGCCGGGGAGGTCGCCGGCGATCGTCACGTCGACCGCGACGCCGACGGCGGGCTCGATCTCGAACGCGGCCGTGGTCGCGCCGCGGACGCCGACCTCCTCCTGGACGCTGATGACCGTGTAGATCTCGGCGTCGTTGCGGGCGGCCTTGCGAAGCGCCTCGAGCACGACGTAGACGCCGAGCCGGTCGTCGAGGTAGGGGGCCGTGACGGCGCCGTCGGTGATCAGCGGCTCGCGCACGAGCGAGACCGGGTCCCCGACCGCTACGCCCGCCTTGACCTCGTCCGCCGGCAGCATCAGGTCGATGAACAGGTCCTCGATCTTCGGGGGCTTCTTCGCCTCGTCGCCCGTCAGGAGGTGGATGGGCTTCGACGAAGGCGCGAGCAGGCCCGTGAAGTCCCGCTCCTCACCGCAGACGACCACCCGCTGCATGACGAGGGTCCTCGGGTCGAAGCCGCCGACCGGCGAGATCCGCAGGAAGCCGTTGTCGTCGATGTGGCTGACGAGGAACCCGATCGAGTCCATGTGCGCGCAGAGCATCACCCGCGGGCCCGAGCCGTGACGGATCCCGACGAGGTTCCCCAACGCGTCGATCCGCGTCTCGTCGACCAGCTCGGACATGTGCTTCTGGACGATGTCCCGTATGCGCTCCTCGCGACCGGATATGCCCGGCGTCGAGACGAGGTCCTTGAATAGCTCGGCGTTCACGCTTCTCCCCTCTCAGGTCCCCAGCGGCCCTCATGTTCCTCGCCAATGGGTACAAATGCAAACAAACGACGTACCGCCTGGTTAGGTCGCGGTGGCAATTGGTTCAATGGCAACGCTCTTAGCCACCACCCCGGGAGGTGTCATGACCCTGTACGAGCTGCTGCTGTTCGTCCACGTGCTGGCCGCGGCGACCTGGGTAGGCGGAGCCGTGATGCTAAAGGCCCAGAGCGCCCGGGCGTTGCGGTCCGACCCGAACCGGGCGGCGGAGCTCGCCCTCGAGACCGAGCGGGTGGGGACCACGATCCTCATGCCGGCGTCGATCGTCCTTCTCGTCGCGGGGCTCTGGATGGTGTTCGAGGGCGACTGGGGGTTCGGCCCCCTGTGGGTGAAGCTCGGCCTCGGGATCTACGTGGTGTCCGCCGTCGCCGGCGCGGTCTTCCTCGGCCCCCTCTACAAGCAGGTGGGCGAGCTGCGGGCCGAGCGGGGGCCGGGCGACGCCGAGGTCACGGCGCGGCTGAAGCGGATCTCCGACCTGTCGTGGCTCGACCTCGTCCTGCTGGTGGCCGCGGTCTTCGTGATGACGGTCAAGCCCGGCTAGGCCGGGACCGACACCGCGAGGGCGTTCCTCAGGGCGTCGAGCCTCTCGGGCACGA
>DASQEJ010000041.1:0-3319 GCA_035633715.1 Actinomycetota bacterium
TGGAGGAGCCGGACAGGCTCGAGCACCTGACGGGCCACAAGCTGGTGCGCGACAAGCGCCTCGAGCGCGTCGAAGCCGGAGACCTCGACTAGCCGCTGCTACAGGGGTTCCAGGCCCTCCACCGGACACGAGACCGTGCCGGGGCCAGCGCCGTCGCTGCCGCAAACGTCCCGAGCAAACGCTTTGCCTTCGTCATGGTCCGCCTCCTGTGTCTTGGGGCTCCACGTCTTCGCCGCTCTACCACCCGCCCCTTTCGCCCGGTGGGGTCAGTTCGGGCGGTTCCCGCATGTCGTCTGACCGGAAACGGTCACGTCTCCGCCGGTAGGCGCAGAAGGAAGCGAGCGCCTCTACTCCGAACTCAACTCCCGAGCGGGAACCCCTTTCCCGCGTCGGGACAAGACGAAGGAGAAAAGACATGAGGCGACGTTTCGCGGGCGCGCTCGTCGGCGCGCTGGTCGCGGGGAGCATCTCGATGGCGGCCCCCGCTCAGGCACAGGAGCAGTGTGAGCTGGTGCTGGCCGACCTCCCGCAGGAGGAGCTGATCTCCACCGGGAGCCCGATCCAGATCTACGCCGGCAGGGTCCCCGGGTATGCGCTAGCGGTCGCGGGGTGGGCAGGCGACTTCGCGGGTTGCGTGTCGGGCTACGTCGTGAGCTGCGCCGGCCAGGCCGGCCCGCAGCTCCCTCTCGTCGAGGTAGACCCCGAGACGCTAACGGTGACGATCTACGACCAAAACGTCATCGGCAACACGAGCTGTCTCTTCGGTCCCGACATCGACCACGGTTGAAAAGGAGCCAAGACATGACACGACGTCTTTCGGGCGCGCTCGCCGGCGCGCTGGTAGCGGGCAGCATCGGGATCACGGCGGTCCCCGCGCAGGCACAGGGGTGCAGGCTGGGTGAGATCCCGCAGGAGCAGCTGGTATCGACCGGGAGCCCCATCCAGATCTACGCCGGCAGGGTCCCCGGATACGCGGTGGCCGTGGCAGACGTGGCGGCCGACTACGCCACCTGCATCGCGATGGCCCAGGTGAGCTGCGTCGGCGAAGCGGGGCCGACGCTGCCTCTCGTCGAGGTCGACCCCGAGACCCTCACGGTGACGATCTACGACCAGAACGTCGTCGGCGACACCCGCTGCATCTACGACCCGCGCTAGCAGGGCGGGCCCGTACTGGCCCACGCCTCCGGGAGGAACGCGGTTCCGGCGCGACGAAGACGTCGCGCCGGAACCGATCCCAGGAGGCGGACATGACCAGAGCCAGGCGTTCCATCGCGACGTTCGCAGCAGCCACGGCCCTCGCTGCGATGCCGGGAGCGGCCGGCGCGCAGCCGGTCAAACAGTGCGTCGACCCGGACCCGGACTCTTCTGGCATGTACGTGTGCGCCGGCGTCGACCCCACGACGGGCTCGCTCACGGCCATGGTGACGACGACGGACACGAAGTACGTCCTGGAAGTCACGGCCGAGGGCGTGTGGCTGTGCGTGCACACGAGCGCGAGCCACGAGTGCATCCTCGAGCCCAACTAGGAGACGGCGAGCGGTTCGGAAGTGTCGAGCAGGGCGAAGCCGTCGTTCGGGGCCCGCTAGACCGAGGCGCCGCCCATCTCTATCTGTAGCGACGCCAGGCCCAGCTCCCGCATGATGCCCGGCGTCTCCACGATCTCTACGAGCGAGTCGACTATCTCGGGGTCGTAGTAGACCGCGCGGCGGCGCATGAGCTCTTCGAGCGCGTCGTCCATCGAACGGCTCTTGCGGAACACCCTCGTCGTCGTCATCGCGTCGAAGCTGTCGACGACGCGGATGATGCGGCCGATCACGGGGATGTCCTCTCCCGACGACCCCGTCGGGTACCCGGTCCCGTCGTAGTTCTCGTGGTGCGAGTACACGCCAGCCACCACGTCGGGATACAGGCGGATCGGGCTGAGGATGTCCGCGCCCTTCGCGGGGTGCGAGCGCATGACCTCCCACTCCGCGTCGTCGAGCGGACCTTCCTTCAAAAGGATGCTGTCGGGGATGCCGACCTTGCCGACGTCGTGGAGGAGCCCCGCGAGGTAGACGCGGTCCGCGTCCATGGACGGGTCGACGTGCTGGGCGATCTTCTGCGACAGCAGCGCTACGGAGATCGAGTGGCCCTTCGTGTACGGGTCGCGGGCCTCCAGCGCCATCACGAGCGACTTGATGATCCGGCTCTGGACCCGCTGGTCCTCGGACTCGAGGTGGATCCCCTGGAACGACTCGGAGAAGCGGAACACGCACTCGTGGAGGGCGTCGAGCAGGAGGTCGTCGCACAGCTCCTGGTCCCCGTTGACGAACCACGTCCGCACGGCGTAGCGCCCGGCCACGAGCGCCCGCTGGACCGCCTGGTCGAGACGCTCGCCCGTACGGGCCCGGCGCTCGGCGAGCCCGTCGACGATCGTCTGCGCCAGCGACCAGTCGTCCTCGCGGAAGACCTCTTTCAGGCCGGCGACGAGCGACCGGAGATAGCGGTCGATGTCGGGCCACCGAACCCGGGCGTCCTTGCCGGCGGTCTCGACCCACGACGCCACGATCTCGTCGCGATGCTGCTCGAGGACCTCGGCGAGGCGGATCCGCGCCAGAGAGAGGCGAGGTTCGGCGGTCGCGTGAAGGGCTGCGTACTTACTGGTTCTCAATACCTACGTCCTGTCCCCCGAACGGACTAGTGCACAGGACGTAGTTATGCCACTACGCTGCGGTGCTGTAAACCCTTAATTCCACGAATATCTGGAAATTCCTGTTAGATTTTGTACTTTTCGAGCAGTCTGCGAGCAATGACCGTTTTTTGAATTTCAGACGTTCCCTCACCTATCAGGAGGAAAGGTGCATCACGGTAAAGCCGCTCAACTGTGAACTCTTTGGAATATCCGTACCCCCCGTGCACACGGAGCGATTTGAGCGTGATCTCGTGGCAAGCCTCGGACGCGAACAGCTTCGCCATGCCTGCCTCGAGGTCCGATCGCTCCCCCGCCGACTTCTTCACGGCCGCCTGGAGCATCATCAGCCGGGCCGCCTCGAGCGTCGTCCCCATCTCGGCCAGGTGGATCTGGATCGCCTGGTGGCCCGAGATCTGCTTGCCGAAGGCCTTGCGCTCCTGGCTGTACCGGATGGCCTCCTCGAACGCCCTCGTGGCGACCCCGACGGCCCGGGCGGCGACGTTCACCCGCCCGACCTCGATCCCGTCGAGGACCTGGCGGAAGCCGTGGCCCTCCTCGGTCCCCAATAGAGAGGAGACGGGGAGCCGGAAGTCCGAGAACGTCATCTCGGTCGTCTCGACGCCCTTGTAGCCGAGCTTCTCGATGTTC
>DASQEJ010000042.1:0-3081 GCA_035633715.1 Actinomycetota bacterium
ACCCGCAGAACCCGAGCGGGCCGAACCCGACGGGCGCGGGCGGCGCCTCGTTCGGCGACGTGTCGGGGAACAACCCCGCGCAGACCGCGGGGGACTTCGGCCGCAACACGTCGGTCCACGGAGAGGTCGGCCCGACGGACGCCAACGGCCAGGTCACGTTCGGGATCACGATGCTCCCGGCCAGTTCGTCCGGCACGGTCACGGTGATGGTCTGGGTCGAGACCGGCGACGGCGACGTGTTCGTCGAGGGCCCGTCGGACACGTCGACGAAGACCTGGGTGCACAACGACGGGCTCCCGGTGACGTCTCTCGACGCGACTCCCGAGTCGTCGACGAACCCCAACGGAACCCAGCACACGGTCACGGTGCGCGTCACGAACGGCGGCAACCCGCTGCAGGGTGTGGTCCCCGCCAGCCTCGTGATGCCGGATGCGTCCGGTCGCCCCGCCGGCGACGTCGCAGATCCCGCCGCGGGCGCGAGCCCGAACTACCTCGGGGGCAAGCCGAAACCGCTTGCGTATCAGTGCACGCCGTCGAACGCCCAAGGGTTTTCGACGTGCACGTTCCAGGACCCGGCCGGGACGGGGGCCGGGACCGACACGATCGTCTTCTTCGACGACCAGGACGGCGACCCCGCCCGGCCGGACGGGTTCGATCCACAGGACGCGGTGCAGAAGAGCTGGTTCGTCCCTGCGCCCCCCACGCCGACGCCGAGCCCGCCTCCCACGGCCACGCCATCGCCATCGCCATCGCCCTCGCCGGGGCCGGCGACGCCGGAGGCCCGCAACGTCCGGCTGTGTCACGGCAGCGCGGTCGCGCCGGTGTGCGGCACGGCCGTCGAAGCTCGCGGCCTTGGTGACGAGCACGAGCTCTCCGCGCTCGTAACCGACCGCGGGGGCGCTCCGCTGGCGAACGTTCCCGTGGAGTTCCGGGAGACCGGCCCCGCCACGTTCGTTCCCGGCGGCGCGGACTCGGTGCTCGCGACGACGGGCTCCGACGGGATCGCGCGTGCGGTGCTGACGTCGGAGGACTTCGGCACCTCGACGATCGTCGCGGAGATCAGTCCCCCGGGCACGACGGGGTCGTTCCGGGGCCCGGGCTCGAGCGACGACGAATGCGAGCAGCCGGCGGGCCCCGGTGGTACGCCGGCAGCGGGGAACTGCGTCTCGCAGGCGCTGACGGTGGCCTGGGAGGACGTCCACCCGACCGAGTGCGGTGACGGCCGCGACAACGACGACGACGGGTACGTGGACCTCGACGACCCGGGATGCGTGGACGAGCTCGACGACGACGAGACACCGGGCCCCGACCAGAGCACGTTCCGCCACCCCCGGAGGATCAACATGAGGTTCCGTGACTGGGTCGGACCGGGCGACGAGGGCCTGGTGATCTTCGGGCGGGTGCGCCTGTCGGAGGACGGCGACACGTTCCGGAAGTGCACGCAGGGACAACGCGTGCGGATCCAGCGGCTGGTCGACGGCGACTGGGTCACGAAGAAGAACGCGACCACGAACGCCCGCGGGCGCTACACGGGCGTCGTGTTCGACCGCCCCGGCCGGTACCGCGCCGTCGCGTTGCGATCGCAGATCCCGGTCGACGACGTGGTCGTCCACGTCTGCCCGCGGGTGGAGATCGAGAAGACCCACCACCACCGGAGATAACGAAATAATCGTTCCGGCGTTGGGAACCATGTCGGGCGTTTTCGAGTCAGCGGATGATGTGGGGGGCCTCGATGTTCGATGAAGACCTGGCGCCGCCGCGCCTGCGCCGTCGCAGTGCGCTCGTGATGGCCGTCGTGGCGTCGCTGTCGGCGATGACGGCCGTAGCCGCGCAGGAGGGGCTGGTCCCGGGGAACCTGACGCTGGTCCCCTCCTCGAACGTCGCGGTCACCGGGAGCTGTGCCGAGTACACCGCCACGGTCACGACGCAGGCCGGTCAACCGGTTCAGGGGGTGGTCGTCGACGTGCTCCAGGTGATGGACGACGCCCGCACCGAGCCCGAGGAGAACCGCGAGCTGTTCTTCTGCGACCCGGCGCCCTCGCACCCGCGGAACCCGACGGGACAGGGTGGGACGACCGTGGGCGACGTCAGCGGCAACAACCCCTCCCAGAACCCCGGCGAGCCCGGCCGCAACACGCGTGTCCGCGCGGAGGTCGGGCCCACGAACGCGAACGGAGAGGTCACCTTCGGCATCGTCATGGCGCCCGAGCTCGCCGACGCGATGGTCACGGTGAGCGCGTGGGTGGACCTCGACGGCGACGACGTTCGCGACGAGGGCGAGCCTTGGGACACCTCTCAGCACTGGTGGGTGCATGGCCACGGGCGTGTGCCCGTCATCGACGCGAGCCCGGAGAGCGCCCTGAACCCGAACGGGACGACCCACACCGTGACGGTCATGGTCACGACGTTCGAGGGGGACCCGTATCCCGGCTTCGTCCCGAGCAGCTACATCTATCCGTCCGCTTTTGGCCGTCCCGCGGGCGACGTCGCGGACCAGAACGCGGGCCCGAGCCCCAACGCGACCCGTTTGGGAGCGCCCCCCAAGGCGTACTCGTGCACGCCGTCGAACTCACAAGGGCTCTCCACGTGCACGTTCGAAGACTCGCTGGCCACCCCGCCGGGGACGGACACGATCGTCTTCTTCTGGGACCGCAGCGGCGAGGCGCGTGTGCCCGACGGGATAGACCCGAGCGACGCGGTGCAGAAGACGTGGACCCCGTGGGAGTCGGGGCCGCCCACTCCTTCGCCGACGCCGCCTCCGACGGCGACACCCACGGCGACACCCACGGCTACGCCGACCGCGTCACCCTCGCCCTCGCCCACGCCGCTCCCGTCGGCGGCGCGCAACGTCCGTCTGTGCCTCGGCACGTCGGTCGTGCCCTGCGACACCGCCTCGCGCGCCTTCGAGCCGGGGGATGAGGTCGACGTCGCCGCTCTGGTCACCGACCGCACCGGCAGGCCGGTGCCGAACGTGCCGGTAGAGCTCCGCGAGACCGGGCCGGGGGTCTTCGTCCCGTTGGGCGCGGACGCGATCCTCCCGAGCACCGGGGCGGACGGGGTCGCCCGCGGGACGCTGACGTC
>DASQEJ010000043.1:0-3371 GCA_035633715.1 Actinomycetota bacterium
GATCGCGTCCCGGTAGAACGTCTCGGTCTTCGTCACGTTCGTGCCGGAGTCGGCGCCCCACACCTCGCGGATCGCGCGGACCGGGCCCTCGAGCTCGCCGATGAGCGACGAGTTGGCCTCCCAGTTCACCTGCTCGTCCTCGAACCCGACGACCGAGATCGTCGACTCGGGGCTCTGCTGGAACGCGCGGCCCTTCCACCGGTCGATGAGGTCCGGGCCGAAGTCACGGGCCGTCCCGGGCTTGGTGACGTGCATCTCGCGGACCATCCAGCGGCCGGTAGCGCGCCACTGGTACGTGTCGGTCGTGACCGTGACGCCGTCGCGCGGGAAGCGGTCGGTCGAGTTGCGGACGGTCCCGTCGGGGTTGCAGACCGTGCCGGAGAGGTTCGGGCCGTAGCCCGTGTTCGAGGTGCCGAGCTTCTCGGGGTCGTTCGCAGCGAAGCTGTGGCGGTCGATCCATTCGTCGGCGTTGGCGTCCCGCTCGTAGTCGACGTAGCCGTTGTCGGCGTCGAACCTCGGCCCGGCCGCCTTCGTGAAGAGGTAGACGAAGCGCTCCGCGGTGGGGTCGCGCGGGTCGACGAGCCTGATCTCCTGGCGCTGCTCGCCGGTCCCCGGGGGGCCGGGGTGGGTGAGCTCTGCCTGCACGCCCGCGTCGTCGGCCATGAACACGACCTCGTCGTCGGCGTCGAGCGTCGGGACCGGGTCGGTCGTCGGGAAGCCCTTCAGCTTGCTCGTGTCCTCGGCCGGGTACTCGGCCTCGCACCGACCGCCGGTCTTCTTCCACGACTCGGTGTCCCAGGCGTAGGTGAGCTCCTTGTCGGTGCCGGAGTACATGCCGAAGTCCGAGTTCGGGTTCGCGAGGAAGTAGGGGAAGCGCTCGTCGACCTGGACGGGGATCTCGCGGAAGCGCTCGCCGTCGAAGGCGTACCCGACGACGTGGTCGGGGTCGACTCCCACGGCCGGCGGGACGACGAGCCGCCCGTTATGAGCGTCCCGCTCGCCGATCACGGCGCCGCTGGGGTAGGGCTCGGGGACGCCCTCGGCGGGCGCGCCGGACCAGCCCGGGAGCTGGGCCCCCGTGAGGACGATCGGCTCGACGCTTCGCTCCGGCACGTCGGCCGGCGAAGCGGCCCCTGCGGGGGCGACGGGAAGGAGCACCGCGAGCGCGACGAGGCTCGCAGTGAGGACGCGTGGCAGTCGCTGACTCAAGAGGTTCCCCCTGAAGCTAGGCGGCGGAGGGGTCACCGGGCCAGTTCGCCGTGGCGGGGGGACTTCCTCTCCCCGAGGGGGAACGAGTGGACTAGCGGGTCAAGCCGTTCGTCGAGAGGACGAGGTCGGCTGCGGAGTCACGCAGCTCCCGGGCGGCCGGATGGGCGCCCTCGGGCCACACGAGCACGTCCGGCGCCACGTAGCCGAGCTGCGGGTCGGCCGCGCCGATCACGCCCTGGTTCGCGAAGTCCTCGATCCTGCGCAAGAGCCCCTCCCTTCGCTGCGCGACGGCCGAGGCCGCCGCTGTTCCGATCCGCCACCGTGCGTACCGGATCAAGGTAGCGACTCGGCTCTTGACCCGCAGGTCTACTTGGCGAAGTCGGTCTTGAAGAACCCCTGCATCTGCATCGCGAACATCATGTCGCCCTGGAGCTTGATCTTGCCCGTCATGAACAGCTGCGGCCCCTGCGCCTGGCCGAAGATCAGCCGGATGAAGTCCACGAGCCCGATCTGAAGGGTCAGCCGCGGGCTCGTGGCCGGGCCCTCGGCGGTCGTGCACTTCCCGCCCGCGAACGACACGTTCCAGGTCTTCGTGCCGTCCTCGGTCGCGATGTCGTACTGGATCGTCGAGTCGACGCCCGCGGCCCGCTCGGGAACGAACGCCTCCTCCATCCCGCTGAAGATCGCCCGGAGGACCTCGTCGGTCCCGATCGACCGGATCTGCGCGGTGAGCGCCTCGTCGTCGAGGTCCTTGATCGCCTCTGCGAGGACTGCGGGATCGGGGGTGTCGGCCATGAGGGTCTCCTTCTCGTTCGGGATGTTCGCCGAAAAGCCTAGATGGGGCCGGGGAGGTACGGGGGCAGCCGGTATCGAAACCTTGGGCAGGCGGATCGAGGAACCACCACCCCAGGAGGCCACCATGAGAAGGATCGTCACGGTCGCAACGGCCCTCGGGCTCTTGCTGGTCGTCGCAGCACCGTCGCTCAACGCGGCGGCCCCCAAGCCCCAGATCGAGGACCCCTACGGCGACGCCAACGCGATCAACGACCAGGGGACGGGCGACGGGTCGAACGGCGACGTGACGGGCGCGGCCGACGCCGGCAACGCGAGTGACCTCGGCTCGGTCACGTTCACGAACGACGCCAAGAACCTCTACATCCAGCTGATGAACGAGCAGAGCCCGCCCGCGACCCAGGGCCTCGGCCTCAGGGTCCGCGTGAACGGCGAGCCCGGCAGCCAGTGCCTGCTGTTCGAGGCGTACTACTCGGGCGCGACGAACAACCTGACGGCGACCGAGGGCTACCTCCGTGACACCTGCGCCGGCGGCGACCCGATCAAGATCGAGGTGCTCGGCACGCTGTTCACGGTCCCTCGTAGCGCTCACGAGGCGTTCGGCAAGGGCAAGGTCCTGACGAACCCGCAGGCGCAGAGCTTCGTCTACTCCGGCACCTCGTACCCCGCCGGCGTGGCGGGCCCGTACATCGACACGACCAAGGTGGGCACGGACTTCAAGTTCAAGAAGTAGCCCAGCTCTTTCCAGGGGGCCCGGCGGGGGTGCTCGCCGGGCCCTTTCGCGTCCGTCGCGGCGAGGGTTGGCCGGAAAACCGGGGTTCTGTCACACCCGGCCCCTAACCTGAGCCCGTGGGCGAATTACAAGAAATCCTCGACGGGCTGAACCCCGAGCAGGCCGACGCGGTCAAGGCCGTCCGCGGCCCCGTGTGCATCCTCGCGGGGGCCGGGTCCGGCAAGACCACGACCATCACGCGCCGGATCGCGTACCAGGTCGCCACGGGCACCTTCCGCGGCGGCGAGATCCTCGCGGTGACGTTCACCGACCAGGCCGCGGGCGAGATGCGGGGCCGGCTGGCCGCCCTCGGCGCCGCGGGGGTGCGGGCCCGCACCGTCCACGCGGCGGCCCTCGCCCAGCTGCGCCACCTGGCCTCCTCCGAGCCCCCCCGGATCCTCCCGTCGAAGGCCATCCTGCTGCGCCAGATCGGCAACACGCTCCCGAAGCCGTACCGCTTCCGGCCGGCCGGGGACCTCGCGACCGAGATCGAATGGGCGAAGAACCGGCGGATCGGCCCCGAGGAATCCGCGCGCTCGCTGGGCGGCCACGTCCCGCCGATCCCGGCCGACCTCAGGGCCGGCGTCTACCGCGAGTA
>DASQEJ010000044.1:0-5446 GCA_035633715.1 Actinomycetota bacterium
GGCATCGCCGTCGTCGGTGGGTACTGGCTCGGTCGGCTCCTCGGCAGCCGGCGGCGTCGCTTCCTGCTCGCCCGCGTCCTCCACCAGCTCGAGGACGGCATCCTGCTCGAGGGCCTCGTTCTGCTCGACGCCCTCTTCCGCGACTGCAGCCGCGCCGGAAAGCGCACCAGCCACCAACATCGCAAGGACGAATCCCGCGAGAACCCTGTTTCCCTTGATCATCTAGCGCCCCCTCAGTACACGGCTTTGGCGCCGTGTAACTACTTCGTCGGCACGGATCAAGGCCGGCTGGACGATCTGCCGGTTCTTTTCGACGGGCAGCCGGCGATGCGAGGCCGCGGCGCACCCCCGGACGCGACGAAGCCCGGCCACGAGACCGGGCTTCGTGCCTTGGCTTCGTTGCCGGAGCTACGCCTCGGGCAATCCCTCGGGATCGCCGTCGGCGACGGCTCCCGCGAGCTCGACCGGCGGGTGGTCCGGGGTGCGCTCCGCCTTCTTGAAGACGATCGTGTCCGCACCGTCGTCACCTGGGCCGACGTCGACGATGATCGTGTCGCCGGCCTCGTACTCCTTCCACAGGATCTTCTCGGAGATCGGGTCCTCGACCATCCTCTGGATGGACCGGCGCAGCGGCCGGGCCCCCAGCGTCGGGTCGTAGCCCCGCTTCGAGAGGAACACCTTCGCCGCTTCGGTGAGCTCGATGCCGACGTCCTGGCTCTCGAGCTGCTCCTTCACACGGCGGATCATCAGGTCCACGATCGACTTGACCTCGTCGGCCGAGAGCTCGTGGAACACGATGACCTCGTCGATGCGGTTCAGGAACTCGGGACGGAAGCCCTTCTTCAGCTCCTCGTTCACCCGCTCCTTCATCTTGTCGTAGGTCAGCTGCTCGTCGGCCTGACCGAAGCCCATCGCGGGCTTCCGCAGGTTCTGCGTGCCGAGGTTCGACGTCATGATGATCACGGTGTTCTTGAAGTCCACTGTCTTGCCCTGAGCGTCCGTCAGGCGGCCGTCTTCGAGGATCTGCAACAGGGTGTTGAAGACGTCCGGGTGGGCCTTCTCGATCTCGTCGAGCAGCACGACCGAGTACGGCCTGCGCCGCACGGCCTCGGTGAGCTGGCCGCCCTCTTCGTAGCCGACGTAGCCCGGAGGCGAGCCGACGAGACGGGACACCGTGTGCTTCTCCATGTACTCGGACATGTCGAGCTGGATCAGCGCGTCCTCGTCGCCGAAGAGGAACTCGGCGAGCGTCTTCGCGGTCTCGGTCTTGCCGACGCCCGAGGGGCCGAGGAAGATGAACGAGCCGGCCGGACGCTTCGGGTCCTTCAGCCCGGCCCGCGTACGTCGGATCGAGCGGGACACCGCGGCGATCGCGTCGTGCTGGCCGACGATGCGCTGGTGGAGCTCCTCCTCCATCCGGAGCAGCTTCGCGGTCTCCTCCTCGGTGAGCGACATCACGGGGATGCCGGTCCACGACGAGAGGACCTCTGCGATCTCCTCCTCGTTCACCTCGGCGAAGGCCTCGCCCTCGGCCGCGCGCCACGTGGTTTCCTTCTCGGCGCGCTCCGCGATGAGCCGCTTCTCGTCGTCCCGGAAGGACGCGGCGCGCTCGAAGTCCTGCGCCTCGATCGCGTCCTCCTTGGAGCGACGGACCTCGGCGATGCGCTCTTCGAGCTCGCGGTAGTCGGGCGGGGCGCTCATGCGGCGGATGCGGAGCCTCGAGCCGGCCTCGTCGATCAGGTCGATCGCCTTGTCCGGCAGGAAGCGGTCGGAGATGTAGCGGTCCGCGAGGTTCGCCGCGGCCACGAGGCCCTGGTCCGTGATGTGGACCCGGTGGTGCGCCTCGTAGCGGTCGCGCAGCCCTTTGAGGATGTCGATCGTGTGGGCCACGGTGGGCTCGGGCACCTTGATCGGCTGGAAGCGCCGCTCGAGGGCCGCGTCCTTCTCGAGGTGCTTGCGGTACTCGTCGAGCGTGGTCGCGCCGATCGTCTGGAGCTCGCCGCGGGCCAGCATCGGCTTCAGGATGCTCGCCGCGTCGATCGCGCCCTCGGCTGCGCCTGCGCCGACGAGCGTGTGGAGCTCGTCGATGAACAGGATGATGTCGCCGCGGGTCTTGATCTCCTTCAGGACCTTCTTCAGACGCTCTTCGAAGTCACCGCGGTAGCGGGACCCCGCGACGAGCGCGCCGAGGTCCAACGTGTAGAGCTGCTTGCCGGCGATGGTCTCGGGCACCTCGCCCTTGACGATGTTCTGCGCGAGGCCCTCGACGATCGCGGTCTTGCCGACGCCGGGCTCGCCGATGAGGACGGGGTTGTTCTTGGTCCGCCGCGACAGCACCTGCATCACGCGCTCGATCTCCTTCGCCCGGCCGATGACCGGGTCGAGCTTGTTCTCGCGCGCCAGCTGCGTGAGGTTGCGGCCGAACTGGTCGAGAACGAGCGAGCCCTGCGGCTGCTCGCCGGTCGCCCCGCCACCGGCGGCGCTCTCCTTCGACCCGGCGTAGCCGGACAGGAGCTGGATGACCTGCTGGCGCACCTTGTTCAGGTCGGCGCCGAGCTTGACGAGCACCTGGGCTGCGACGCCCTCGCCCTCGCGGATGAGCCCGAGCAGGATGTGCTCGGTCCCGATGTAGTTGTGGCCGAGCTGCAGCGCTTCGCGCAGCGAGAGCTCGAGCACCTTCTTGGCTCGTGGGGTGAATGGGATGTGCCCCGACGGGGGCGACTGACCCGCTCCGATGATCTCTTCAACCTGCTGGCGGACCTTGTCCAACGAGATCCCCAGTGATTCGAGCGCCTTGGCGGCGACGCCCTCGCCTTCATGGATCAGCCCGAGCAAGATGTGCTCGGTGCCGATGTAGTTGTGGTTGAGGAGCCTCGCCTCTTCCTGAGCGAGGACGACCCCCCTGCGGGCCCTGTCTGTGAATCTCTCGAACATTGGGCCCAGCCTCCTTATGTGTTGCCGTACGTGACGACCCTCCAAGTATAGGGAGGGACCATTCCTTACCCCGTCGCCTGTGGCTCAGACGACGCATAGCCATAGAACATCGTTCGGGGGACAAAAGTTCCCCGGCTGCCACTTCATCGGCGTGCCGGGTGCCCCTAGTAAGTCAATCCTGGCACGTAGTCAGTGGACGGGGTCGGATCGGGGGGTGGCCACGCCGAAGCGCCAGCGCCCGTTCTTGGGCGACGGCCCCCTCGCCGGCGGCTTCCCGCGGAACAGGTAGCGCCAGTCCCGGGCCGCCACGTCAGTCGTCTCGCCGTCGATCGAGAACCCGCGGGCGAGCGGGACCCACGGGAGGGCATCGGGCAGCGCGTCCCGTTCGGGGACCGGCGCGGCCGGACGCGGCACCACCCACAACCCGACGTGGGGCTGGTTCACGGCGGTGTGGTCGTCGGGTCCGAGCACGAGGTCGAGCCCTCCGAAACGACGCGCCCGAAGCGTCGCGAGCGCGGCGGCCACGGACGTCTCGGCGTCGTCCGCCTTCGCGGTCGCCCACCCGATCATCCGGCCGGCCTCGTAGGCGCGGCGCTCCCACCCGAGAGGCGGCTCGCCCCACCAGTCCTCGAACGCGGCCCGGAACGTCCGGAAGCTCGGGACCGGGAGGTAGTGCGCCCCGCGGGCGTAGTCGTCGGAGACGACGGTCCCGGGGGCCGCGAGGCCGCGCTCGAGCGCGGGGCTCAGCGCGAGGTCGAACCCGGCGACGTGCGGACGCCACGGCCCCCGCTTCTGGCGAGCAAGAGCGCTCGTCCGGTACTCCGAGCCCGAGTCGCGCAGCTCCTCGAGCGCGAGCGAGAAGCCGTCGACGTCACCGTCGACCACGATCGCCTGGACGCGCGCTCGCCGCAACGCGTCCAGCTGGTCTCCCAGGGATTCGGCGTCGGGCGCGTACGTCTCGACCGCGACCGCCCGGCGCCGGAACGCGCCGGCCGCCTCGGCGAACGACTGACGCGCGGTCCGGCCCGACAACGTCGCCGGAACGAGCAGCCCCACACGCGTGTAGCGACGATCGCGGTACAAGTACGACGCGATCCGGCGCGCCTGCCAGAGATACGGCGGCGACACCTGGAACAGGTTGGGCTTCAACAGCCGCGCGCTGTAGAGGTCCCCGTAGCAGAGGACCGCCGGGACGCCCGACTCCTCCAGCGCGGCCTCCGCCGAGGGCAGCGCCTCCGGCGGGCCCGCGTAGACGATGCCCGCGGTGCGTTCGGCGAGCGCGAGCTCCATCAAGTGGTCGATCGCCTGCTCGGGGTCGCCGCCGTCGTCGAGCGTCACCAGCTCGAACTCACGGTCTCCCTCGTCGCGGCCGCGGTTCAGCTCGTGCACCGCGAGGTCGGCGCCCTCGAACGCGTCCTCGCCCCGCCAGGCGTCGGGGCCGGTCATGGTCCCGACCAGGCCGATGATCGTGGTGTCGGCGCTCGCGGGCGAGCTGACCGGCCGCCGCATCGGCTCCTCGCTCCGCGGCGAGCCGGAGTCGCACGCCGTCAGCGCGAGCGCGGCGACCGCCGCCCACGCCGCGACCCGCTTCCCCATCACCTCAAGGGCCGGGCTTGAGCGTCGGGAACAGGATGACCTCGCGGATGCTCGGCGCGTCGAGCAGGAGCGTGAGCAGACGGTCGATGCCCAGGCCGAAGCCGCCCGCCGGCGGCATCCCGTACGCGAGCGCCTCGAGGAAGTCCTCGTCGGGCACCATGCCCTCCTGGTCGCCCGCGGCGCGTGCGGCCGACTGCTGCTGGAAGCGCCGCCGCTGCTCCTCGGGGTCGTTGAGCTCCGAGTAGATCGGCGCGATCTCGACGCCCGCGAGGATCAGGTCGGCCTGCTCGGTGAAGCCCGGTATCGAGCGATGGTCCTTCGCGAGCGGCGAGACCTCCTTCGGGTACCCCATGACGAACGTCGGCTCGAACAGCTCCTTCTCCACCAGCTCCTCGAAGATCTCGGCCACGACCTTGCCGGGCGCCCACGCCTCGTCTACTCGGACGCCTGCACGGCGCGCTTCGTTCGCGATCGTCTCGACGTCGCCGCCGGTCCACGCGTCGAGGAGGGCGAGGCCCGTCTTCTCCTCGATGACCTCGAACATCGACTTGCGCGCGAAGGGGGCCGCGAGGTCGACCGTGCGCTCACCGACCTCCAACGTGAGCCCGGAGTTGACGGCTTCGGCGATCGCGCGCACGAGCGACTCGACGAGCGTCATCGTGTGCTCGTAGTCGACGTACGCCTCGTACGCCTCGAGCATCGTGAACTCGGGGTTGTGGCGCGTCGAGACCCCTTCGTTGCGGAAGCTGCGGTTGAGCTCGTAGACGCGCTCGGCGCCGCCGATCAGCAACCTCTTCAGGAACAGCTCCGGCGCGATCCTCAGGTAGAGGTCGATGTCGAGCGCGTTGTGGTGCGTGACGAACGGCCGCGCGATCGCGCCGCCGGCGATGGGCTGCAGCAGCGGGGTCTCGACCTC
>DASQEJ010000045.1:0-3407 GCA_035633715.1 Actinomycetota bacterium
AGCGACGATGCCCTCCTCGAGAAAGATCGCCCTGGCTCCGTCTTCCACTCGATCGATGGTCGCGCTCGACTTTCGCTTTCGTTTGAGGAGCGATCTGAGCAAAGGGGACCAACCAAGCACGGCAGCGTTAGCCAGGTGGAACGCGTCGTGGAATCGGTAATGATCCTCCTCGTACGCGTTGTCATCTACTGGATGCCCGACAGGTTCGGCCCCGAAAAATATCCGAACGACGCCGTTCGGGTCCGAGGTGAAGGTAAAGCTAGCGCGTCTTGGCAGGCGTTCCTGTGGAGGGAAGCCCTCGTCGTATACGTGGGCCGGGGGCAATTCTCCGCTCCAGGCCGCCGCCGTCTTGCGGAGGTTTCCTTCGGCGATCTCATTTAGCGACAGACCGCACGTGCGTGCAAGCGCGGCTGCATACCACAGCAAGTCCCCGAGCTCCTCCGCCACTTGCATAGGGAAACTGACATACATCTCACCGAAACGCATGCTCTTCTTGTGTTCCGCGATCAACGTCCCTACCTCGCCTGCGAGCCCCAGGAGAGGAAACCCGACGTCGGAGCGATCTGGGCGCGCATCCGTCAGTGCCGCCAGCCGTTGATACTCATCAAAGTCCATGCCTCCCCCTCCGGCGCCCGCCTCGCTGCCCCGTCTCACCCGTTTGACAAGGTTAGGTTCCCATTGTCACACCTTCACTATCCTCCATCGCTAGACGGGCGAGAGGCCGCCGACAAGATCGACGCGCTCGCGCCGTGTCTTGCCGCAACCTGCCGACAGGGAGCCTCGCGGCTAGAGGCGGCCCGCTTGGATGATTCGGTCCAGGAACTGCGCCGTCCTCGGGTGGGCCGGGCTCCGGAAGATCTCGCCCGGCGGCCCCTCCTCCAGCACGCGGCCCCCGTCGAGGAACGCGACGCGGTCGGCTATGTCGCGGGCGAACGACATCTCGTGCGTCGCTATCACCATCGTCATGCCCGCCGCCGCCAGCTCGCGGATCAGGTTCAGCACCTCGGCTATCAGCTCCGGGTCCAGCGCCGACGTGACCTCGTCGAGGAGCATCAGGCGCGGCTCCATCGCCAGCGCGCGCACGATCGCCGTGCGTTGCTGCTGACCGCCCGAGAGCCGGTCGGGGTACTCGTCGCGCTTGTCGGCCAGGCCGAAGCGCTCGAGCAGCCGGGTCGCCTCCTCCTCGGCCGCGGCGCGGTCGCGTCGTAGCACCCGCCGCGGCGCGAGCGTCACGTTGTCCAGCACGCTCATGTGCGGGAACAGGTTGTACGACTGGAACACGATGCCGATCCGCCGGCGCACCGCGTCCGGGTTCACGCCGGGCGCGGTTATCTCCTCGCCGTCGAGGAAGATCCGGCCCGAGTCCACGGGCTCGACGAGGTTCATGCACTTCAGAAGCGTCGACTTCCCCGACCCCGACGCGCCGATCAGGCACACGACCTCGTGCGACGAGACGTCGAGGTCGATCCCGTCGAGGACGACGAGGTCGTCGAACGACTTCGACACGCCCTCGACCCGCAGCGCCGGGAGGTCGCTCATGCGATCGCCCCTCCCCGGCGCCGGCGGCGGTCCTTCGCGACGAGGCGGTCCGTGAAGCGGGCGAGCGGGATCGTCAGCGCGAGGAACATCAGCGCGGCGACGACGAAGCTCGAGTAGTTGAAGCGGTCGGCGCCGTAGATCGACGCGGCCCGCGCGGCCTCGATCGGGCCCAGCACCGCTACGAGCGCGGTGTCCTTCTGCAGGCCGATGAAGTCGTTCAGCAGCGGAGGGACGACGCGCCGGACGGCCTGAGGCAGCACGACGTACCGCATCGACTGCCCCCGGCTGAGCCCCAGCGAGCGCGCCGCCGCGACCTGGCTGTCGTGGACCGACTCGATGCCGGCGCGGTAGACCTCGGCTACGTACGCCGAGTACGACAGCACGAGGGCCGCGCCCCCGAGGACCACCGGGCTCTGGTCCGAGATGCCGCGGATCTCGAGGCCGGGGATCCCGAAGCCCATGACGTAGATCACGAGCAGCAGCGGCACGCCGCGGAACAGGTCGGTGTACGCGACCGCGACGATCCGAAGGGGCGCGAACACGGGGCCGGGCGTCATGCGCACGACCGCGATCAGAAGCGCGAGCACGAGGATGAGGACCTCGGCGACGAGGAAGATCCGCACGTTCAGCAGGAACGCGCTCGCTATCGAAGGCGTGGTCTCGGTCCCGGAGAACGCCTCCTTCATCGCCTCCCACGAAAAGAAGTCCTCCGCGACCGCGCGGCTCCCCGGCGCGAGCGCGATCGCGACCGCGACGAGACCGAAGAACACGATCGTGCTCGTCGTCGAGACCAGCACGGCGCGGCGGTCGCCGAGCAGCTTCGACCCGCGCCTGCTCAGCCCCGCGACCTGAGGCGGACCCCCCGACGCCATCTACGAAGCGAAGCGCGCCGCTACTCGAGGACCGGCGCGCTCACCGCCTGGGACAGCCAGCGGTCCTGTATCTCCGCGAGCGTCCCGTCCTCCTTCAGCCGGGCCAGCGCCTCGTTCACGCAGTCCACCAGCGGGTTGTCCTCCTCGAAGAGGAGGCCGAACTGCTCGGCCTCGCCCTGCGTCGGGAACTGGCCGACGACGGCCGACCCGGGGATCTCGACGGCGCTGATGTAGAACGCCGTCGGCAGGTCGACCACGATGCCGTCGATCTGCCCGGCGTTCAGCGCGGACTTGGCGTCGTTCGTCGTGTCGTACGTGAACGGCTGCTCGCCGGGCTGGACGTACTGCGTGATGTACGAGTAGCTGGTCGTGCCGACCTGCGCCCCCAGCTTGTATTCGGCGAGCTCGTCGAGCGAAGTCACCTCCGCCACCGGCGAGTCCTTCTTCGCGACGAGCGCCTGGTTCACGTCGTAGTAGCCGTCCGAGAAGTCGACGGCCTCCTCACGCTTGGCCGTGACCGAGATCTGGTTGACGTCGAAGTCGTAGTCCTTCGGCCCCGGCGCGTACGACTTGTTGAACGGCTCGACGACCCACTCGACCTCGTCCTTCGAGAACCCCATCTCCTCGGCGACCGCGTACGCGACCGCGCTCTCGACGCCCTGGCCGTTCGTCGGGTCGTTGCCGACGAACCACGGCTCGAACGCGGGCTTGTCGGTGGCGATCGTCAGCTGCCCCTCGGTGTGGACGGGGAGGTGGGTCTTGTGACACGTCTCCTCCTCGGACCCCTGGGCGGCCGGCTCGGACGGCTCGTCCTCCTCGGCGGCGCATGCGCCGAGGAACAGCCCGGCGACGAGGATCGCCGCCAGGGTCTTGCTTCCGGATCGAGCTCGCACTGCGCGCCTCCTAGGAAAGCGGCCGGGGGACGCGAGAATCGTAATCGTGCGACGGAGGTGGGCGGCGGTTCTGGCGCTGGCGATCCTCGCCGGCTGTGGCGAG
>DASQEJ010000046.1:0-10044 GCA_035633715.1 Actinomycetota bacterium
TGGACCCCGAGCTGCGTGAGCAGCGAGCCCTTCAGGCGGTGCAGCGCGGGGCGCCGGAAGATCTCGAACAGGCTCGTGCTCTCGAGGATCTCGGGGATCAGCAGCGTGAGGAAGTCGTCCTGGTCGAGCTGCAGGTCGGCGCGCTTCTGCGTCAGGTACGCGCGCATCGCCTTCGTGCGCCCGCGACCCTGGGGCGCGAGCTCGATCGGGATGTCGGGCGCGAGCCGCTTCCAGAGCCGGAAGTGCGAGCTGTCGAACGTGACGGCCGAGATGTGCGCCGGCCGCATGGCCCGGGCATAGCCGAGCGCGCGCTCCACCGCAGCATCCATCGTCGTCACGTAGATGACCATGTGCTGGTCGGCCGGGCGGCGGTCCGCCGGGCGCCGCTCCGGATGCGCGAGCTCGGCCTCGACGGCGGTGTAGTGCTTGTGCACCGACCTCATGGCGAACATGAGGACCGGGATCGCCGCCACCACGATCCAGGCGCCCGCCATGAACTTGCTCCCGCCGATGATGACGAGGACGACGCCCGTCACGACCGCGCCGAAGCCGCTGATCGCGGCACTCCTCTTCCAGCCGGGCGGCTTCAGCCTGCGTCCGCGGACGACCATTCCGGTCTGCGACAGCGTGAACGAGATGAAGACCCCGACGAGGTACAGCTGGATCAACCGCGTGAGGTTCGCGTCGAAGGCGTAGATCAAGATCGCCGCCAGGACGGCCAGGATGATGACGCCGTTCGAGAAGACGAGCCGGTCGCCGCGGTTCATGAACTGGCGCGGCATGTACCGGTCGCTCGCGAGGATCGACGAGAGTCGCGGGAAGTCCTGATACGCGGTGTTCGCCGCGAGGATCAAAATCGCCGCCGACATCGCCTGGACGACGTAGAAGAGGGGTCCGCCGTGGAAGATCGTCTCGGCGATCTGCGCTACGACCGACGGCTGATGCTCCCCGTGCGGTAGGTGGAGGTAGACGACGTTGAGGTGGTCGGCTAGCCACGAGATCCCCAGGAACATCGAGATCGACAGCCCCGCCATGACGGACAGCGTCGTCGCCGCGTTCTTCGACTGTGGGTATCGGAAGGCCGGGACGCCGTCGGCGATCGCCTCGACACCCGTGAGCGCGGTGGTCCCCGCAGCGAACGCCCGCACGATCAGGAAGATCGTCACCGACGCGCTGACGTGCGTCGTGTCCTTCATCAGCTCGGCGCTCTCCGCCTGGGGGCAACCGCCAAGGCATTGCACGATCCCGGTCCCGATCATCAGGTAGATCGCCGCGACGAAGCCATAAGTCGGGACCGCAAAGAGGGTCCCCGACTCCTTCACCCCGCGGAGGTTGACGACGGTGACGAACGCGATGAAACCGAACGCGATCGGGACGCGGTATTCGATCAGGGTCTCGGACACTGAAGTGATCGCCTCGACGCCCGCCGTGATCGACACCGACACCGTGAGGACGTAGTCGATCAGCAGCGCCGACGCGGCGAGCAGCCCGGGGTACATCCCCAGGTTCTCGTGCGAGACGCGGTAGGCGCCGCCACCGGTCGGATACGCCTTCACGGTCTGCCGGTAGCTCGTCACGACTATGACGAGCAGGGTCGCGACCGCGATCGAGACCGGGAAGATCAGGCTCATGCCGGCGGCCCCCGCGGTCGCCAGGACGATCAATGCCTCCTGGCTCGCGTAGGCGTTCGACGAGAGCGGGTCCGACGAGAACACCGGGAGCGCGATGACCTTCGGGAGCAGCGTGTGCTCGAGCTCGCCGGACGACATCGGCCGCCCGAGCACCACGCGTTTGAGCGCGGCGGGGAGCTTGCTCATCGGCTCAACCGTGCTCCGGACCGGGGACGAGCTCGTACTCGGGGTTGAGCACCATCAGCTCGCCGCCGGTCTGCTCACCGGGGATTCCCTCGATGATCAGGCCCATGCCGAGGCGGATGCCCGAGATCGTCTGACGGCCGAGCCAGCGCGCGACCATCTGGCCGCTGCCGTCGATGATCGTCGCCTCGATCGAGCCGCTCGCGGCCCGCGGGTCGATGCGGATGTTCTGGATGACGCCTGCGGCGCGGCAACGGCGACGGGGTTCGATCATTTCGATGGAAGTGACTCCGACCACCGTCGCGGCCCATCTGCGTAGGTTCTCCGCCCTGATCTCCTCGGGCGGCCGGGCGAGTCGCTCGACGGCGTTCTTCAAGAAAGCCACGGAGCGCAAGTATGGCAGTATCGCCCGCCGGGGGGCTCACGTTGGCGCCCCGTAACGATGGACCGGTCGCCGTGCGACCGGCGCCGTCTTCTAGGACGAGAGGAGCCCGCGCCCGAGGTGCACGTGATCATCGCAGGCTGTGGCCGTGTCGGGTCGGAGCTCGCGTCTAACCTCGAGCGGCTCGGCCACTCGGTCGCCGTCGTCGACAAGAACACGAAGGCGTTCGAGCGGCTGAAGCCCGGGTTCTCCGGCCGTCAGATCCTCGGCTTCGCGTTCGACCGCGAGATCCTCGAAGACGCCGGCATCAAGGACGCCGCGGCGTTCGCGTCGGTGACGAACGGCGACAACTCGAACATCCTCTCGGCGCGCGTCGCCAAGGAGCACTACCGCGTCCCCCAGGTCGTGGCCCGCATCTACGACCCGCGCCGCGCTCAGATCTACCAGCGCCTCGGGATCCAGACCGTCGCTACGGTGCGGTGGACCACCGACCAGATCCTGCGCTCGCTGCTCCCCGAGGAGGTCTCGGTGGAGTACACGGTCGACAACGGCGAGGTCGTGGTGACGGCGCTGCCGGCGCCGCCCGAGGTGGTGGGCCAGAAGGTCCTGTCGATCGACGTCCCCGGCCGGCGCCGAGTCGTAGCGGTCAGCCGCTTCGGCGTGCCCCGGGTGCCGGACAAGGATCTGACGGTCCAGGACGGCGACATCCTTCACATCTCGGTGATCCGGGCGGACTGCTCGAACCTCGGCGAGGAGATCAAGAGAGTGGGACGCCCCGAGTGACCCGTGACAAGAGGATCCGCATCGCCATCGCGGGGGCCGGGAACGTCGGCAGCTACGTGGCGTCCGACCTCAAGCGCAAGGGTCACGACATCGTGATGATCGAGCAGAACCAAGAGGTCATCGACGTGATCAAGGTGGACCTCGACGTCAACTGGGTCAACGGCGACGCGTGCGAGCTCCACACGCTGGACGCCGCGGTCCTCTCGTCGTGCGAGGTCGTGGTCGCGGCGACCGGTGACGACGAGGACAACCTCGTGATCTCGCTGCTGGCCAAGCAGGAGTTCGCGGTCCCGCGCGTCGTGGCGCGCGTGAACCACCCCGACAACGAATGGCTGTTCACCGAGTCGTGGGGCGTGGACGTAGCCGTCAGCACCCCGCACCTCCTCGCTTCGCTCGTCGAGGAAGCCGTGTCGGTCGGCGACCTCGTGAGGCTCCTCAACCTCGAGCAGGGCAAGGTCGCGCTGCTGGAGGTGACGCTGGCGCCGGCTTCGCCCGCCGTGGGCAAGACCGTCGGCGACCTGAAGATGCCGCCCGACTGCACGTTGGTCGCGGTCGTCCGCGAGCGTCACGTGATCGCGCCGAAGCCCGAGACCCCGCTGCAGGCCGGGGACGAGGTGCTCGCGCTCGCTTCGCCGGCTGCCGAGGCCGACCTGACGCGCGCCCTCGCCGGCGACTCCTGATGGAGCGCGGCGCCGCCGTCGAGCTCGTCCGCAAGTACGTCCACACCGACGTCACGTTCCGCCACCTCGTCTCGGTCGAAGGCGTCATGCGCGCGCTGGCGCGCCACTTCGGCGAGGACGCGCACCGATGGGGCCTGGCCGGCCTGTTCCACGACCTCGACATGGACGAGACGCACGGGGACGAGGAGCGGCACACGCAGCTGACGATCGAGTGGCTGCGCGCCGAGGGCTTCGACGACGAGCAGATCCTGAACGCGATCCTCGGCCACAAGTACGAGTCGAACCAGACCGACACGATGTCGAAGGCGATCGTCCACGCGGACGGCGTCGCGGGGCTGCTGGTCGCGTGCGCCCTCGTGCGGCCCGAGAAGGCGCGGGGGATGAAGGTCTCCTCGGTCAAGAAGAAGCTGAAGGAGAAGTCGTTCGCGCCCGGCGTCGAGCGCGACAAGATCCGAGGGGTCGAGGACAAGATCGGCATCCCGATGGACGAGTTCATCTCGATCTCGATAGGCGGCTTGCAAGAGGTTGCGCCGGAGATCGGCTTGGTGCCCGAGGGGGCCTGACCCCGGCCCGACGCCGGCGGGTGCCTGGCGCCTCCTTGCGCTAGTCGGCCGGCCCCCCGGCCCCGGCGGCGGCCTTCGCCTTGCGCCGCCTCAGGTACCAGATCCCGGCCGCCGCGACCACGGCCGTCCCGATCACCAGCGTCGGGACGTCGAAGTAGTGCAGGACCTTCTCCCAGTTGTCCTCGACCACCACGCCCAGCCAGGTCAGGCCCAGCGTCCACGGCACGACGCCCAGGAACGTGTACAGCGTGAACTTCCCGAACGGCATCTTGGCGATCCCGGCCGGCAGCGAGATAAAGGTGCGGATCACCGGTAGCAGGCGCGAGAAGAACGTGGCCGCGTCGCCGTGCTTGGCCCACCAGACCTCGGCCTTGTCGACGTCGTGGCTCCGGATCAACACGTACTTCCCGTACCGGTCGAGGAGCCCGCGGCCCGTCTTGCGCCCGAGGGCGTACGCCAGCCACGACCCCACGATGTTCCCGAGGACCCCGGCGGTGACCACCCAGAAGAACGAGAGCGTCCCGTCGGCCGAATACCACCCGCCCACGAGCATCGTCACCTCGCTCGGGAAGGGGATCAGCGCCGATTCCGCCGTCATCAGGACGAAGATCGCCACGTAGCCGTAGGCCGTGACGAAGTCCTCCATGAAACGGATGATCGGGTCCAGGATGGCGTCCACGGGCGCCGATGCTAGTCGGATTTTCGCAGGCCAAAACCCCTGGTCAGGGGGCCGGGGAAGCCCCGGAGCCCCGGAGGCGTTGGTTGACAACGACTACCAACCAATGGTATAATCGGCCCCAGGACCCGATCAGGCACTGGGGCGCCCTCGGCCGGAGCCGAGGGCAGACGACCGGTGGGACCCCGCCGATGAGCAAGGAGCTCCGTGGCCAAGAACCTCGTAATAGTCGAGTCGCCTGCGAAGGCGAAGACGATCGAGAAGTACATGGGCAAGGACTACAAGGTCCTCGCCTCGATGGGCCACGTCCGCGACCTGCCGAAGTCGGACTTCGGGATCGAGGTGAACGGCGGCGTGAAGATCGCGTACGAGCCGATCTCCCGCGCCACCGCGAAGAAGGCGATGACGGCGATCCGAAAGGCCGCCAAGGAGGCCGAGACCGTCTGGCTCGCCCCCGACCCCGACCGCGAGGGCGAGGCCATCGCGTGGCACGTCGCGGAGCTGGCGAAGCTGAAGCCCGAGACGACGCGACGGGTGACGTTCAACGAGATCACGAAGAAGGCCGTGACCGAGGCGTTCGCGAACCCGCGCTCGATCGACATGGCGCTCGTCGACGCCCAGCAGGCGCGGCGCGTCGTCGACCGGATCGTCGGCTACAAGCTGTCGCCGCTGCTGTGGCGCAACGTCGGCCCGAACCTCTCGGCCGGACGCGTGCAGAGCGCGGCCCTGTTCCTCGTCGTCGAGCGCGAGCGGGAGATCCGCGCGTTCGAGCCCGTCGAGTACTGGGACCTAACCGCGCGCCTCGCCACGGCGGACGCCGAGGAGCTCACCGCGCTCTACCCGGTCAAGGACAAGTTCTCGCTCGGTGACGAGACCGCGGCGACGACCCTGAAGGAGCGCGTCGAGCCGGGGCCCTGGACGGTCGCGGCGGTCCGCAAGAGCGAGCGCCGCCGCAAGCCGCCGGCGCCGTTCAAGACGTCGACGCTCCAGCAGGCCGCGTCGAGCAAGCTCGGGTTCCCGACGTGGAAGACGATGAAGCTCGCGCAGGGCCTCTACGAAGCCGGCCACATCACGTACATGCGAACGGACTCGACGAACCTCTCGAACGACGCGCTCGGCGAGATCGGCCGCGTGGTCGAGACGCAGTTCGGCAAGGAGTTCCACGAGGCCCGGAAGTTCACGGCGAAGTCGAAGGGCGCGCAGGAGGCGCACGAGGCGATCCGCCCGGCGTCGGCCGAGGTCTCGCCGTCGGACGTGGCGGGGGCCGTCGACGCCGACGCTCTGAGGCTCTACGAGATCATCTGGCAGCGAACGATGGCGTCGCAGATGGCCGAGGCCGTGTACGACGCGACGTCGGTCGACATCGAGTCGAACGGCACGACGTTCCGCGCGACGGGCCAGATCCTCAAGTTCAAGGGGTTCATGAGCGTCTACCTCGACACCGGCGACGACGAGGCCGAGGAGGCCGAAGGCCTGCTCCCCGATCTGGCCGAGGGCCAGGTCCTCGACCTGCGTTCGCTCGTGGCAGCGCAGCACTTCACGCAGCCACCGCCGCGCTTCACCGAGGCGACGCTCGTCAAGCGGATGGAGGAGGTAGGGATCGGCCGCCCGTCGACGTACGCGCCGACCGTGCGGCTCCTCGTCGACCGCGAGTACGTGAGGACCGAGTCTCGCCGGCTGTTCCCGACGCCGCGCGGCGAGGTCGTCATCGAGCTCCTCGAGATGCACTTCCCCGACGTGGTCGACGTCGAGTTCACCGCGCGGATGGAGGAGGACCTCGACCAGGTCGCGGTGGGATCGCGGGAGATGGACCCGCTCGTGCGCGAGTTCTTCGAGTCGTTCACCGCGCACGTCGCCGAGCAGAGCGACAAGATGTCGCGCCCGGAGCGGCCGACGGACAAGACGTGCCCGAACTGCGGCCGCCCCGTCGTGCAGAAGTTCGGCAAGCATGGGCTGTGGTTCCTGTCGTGCTCCGGATGGCCCGAGTGCAAGTGGTCGCAGCAGCTCGACGAGCACGGCGAGCCCCTCCCGGACCCCGAGGGGACGGGCGAGAAGTGCCCGAACTGCGACTCCGAGCTCGTCGCGAAGTCCGGCCGGTTCGGTCCCTTCGTCGGCTGCTCGAACTACCCCGAATGCAAGTACATCAAGAAGGAGCCCCCCAAGGAGACGGGCGAGACGTGCCCCAACTGCGGGTCCGGCCTCGTCGAGAAGCGCGGCCGCTTCGGCCCCTTCACCGGGTGCTCGAACTACCCCGAGTGCAAGTACATCAAGAAGAAGCCCCGGAAGAAGGAAGAAGCCGCGTCCTGACGGGTACGCCGCCCCCGGCCCCCATCGCCCTAGACTCACCGCAGACCGAGCCGGCGTGTGAACCTGGAGGCTGACGATCCACCAACCCGAGGCTGAAGTGCGCGTCGCAGAGCGCGCCGACGAGGGTGTCTCCTACCTCTCCCTGCTGCGCAACGGCAACTTCTTCCGTTTCTTCCTCGCGCAGTTCGTGTCGAGCCTCGGCGACTGGCTCGGCGTCGTCGCCCTCGTCGTGCTCGCCAGCGACATCGGGGGGTCCATCGGCGTCGGCGCGGTCATGACCGCGAGGGTGCTCCCGGGCTTCTTCGTCGGCCCCCTCGCCGGCGTCTTCGCCGACCGGTGGGACCGCAAGAAGACGATGGTCGTCTCCGACCTGATGCGCGCGGGGATCATCTTCTCGCTGCCGTTCGTCGAGAACCTCCTCTACCTGTTGCTCGCGTCGGCGGTCCTCGAGTCCCTCACGCTCGTGTGGGGGCCGGCGAAGGACGCGTCGCTCCCGCACTTCGTCAAGCCGGAGGAGCTGACGCACGCGAACTCGCTCTCGCTGATCGCGGTCTACGCGCCGTTCCCGCTGGGCTCCGTCGTGTTCGCGTTCATGTCGACGCTCGCCGCGTTCCTCGCCGACCACTTCTCGTTGTTCGCCGGCCTCGGGAGCAGGCCGGAGGCCCTCGCCCTCGGCGTCGACTCGCTCTCGTTTCTGTTCTCGGCCCTCATGATCTCGAGCCTGACGATCCCGACGACGCGCACGCGCATCGAGCACATGGACCTCGGCCAGGTGAAGCGCGACCTCGTGGAGGGGCTCAAGTTCGTCTTCGAGCACAAGCAGGTGCGGCCGTGGCTGCTCGGGATCGCGTTGACGTTCACCGCGGCGGGGGCCGTCTTCTCGCTCGGCGTCGCGTTCGTCGACGACGTGCTCGGAGGCGGGAACCGCGGGTTCGCGTTCCTGATCGGATTCCTCGCGACCGGCATGATCATCGGGCTGCTCGCCGTGAGCCTCATCGCGCGGCGCATCCAGAAGGACGTGCTGTTCTCGTCTTCCCTGTTGCTCGTAGGGACGGCGCTGATCGGGCTCGCCAGCGTCGGCAGCCTCAACGCGGCGATACCGCTCGCGAGCGCGCTCGGCTTCTTCGGCGGCGCCGCCTACTCGACGGGGTATTCGCTGATGCACGAGACGACCGCCGACGAGCTGCGCGGCCGCACGTTCAGCGCCGCGTACACCGTGATCCGAATCGGGACGCTCGTCGGGTTGGGCTTGTTCCCGTTCATCGCCGGGCTGCTCGGCCACTACCGGCTGACGTCTCCTCTCGGGACGCTGGACCTGCCCGGGAGCAGGGTCACGCTGTGGCTCGCCGGCGGCGTCGCGGCCTTCGGCGGGATCGTCTCGATGCGCGCTATCCGCGCGCGCGAGGAGGAGGCCCGCTCGGAGACCCCGGCCCCGGCCCCCGTGCGGCGCGGCTACTTCGTGGTGTTCGAGGGCGGTGACGGGTCGGGCAAGAGCACGCAGATGGCGGCGCTGGTCAGGTGGCTCCAGGCGCGCGGCGCGGACGTGGTGACGACCCGTGAGCCGGGCGGGACTCCGGTCGGGGCCCGGGTGAGAGAGGTCCTGCTCGATCCGTCGCTCGGCGCGATGGACCCCCGTACCGAGGCGCTGCTGTACGCGGCCGACCGGGCGCAGCATGTGGCGGAGGTCATCCGGCCCGCGCTCGAGGCGGGCAAGATCGTCGTGTCGGATCGGTTCGTCGACTCGTCGCTCGCGTATCAAGGCGTCGCGCGCGACCTCGGCCTCGAGGAGGTGTACCGGATCAGCAACTGGGCGACGGACGACCTCGTGCCCGACGTCGTCTTCTTCCTCAGCATGGAGTCTAGGTTGGGGCTGCGCCGGATCGACGGGGATCCCGACCGGATCGAGCAGGAGCCGTCGACGTTCCACGACAAGGTGGGCGCGGCGTACCTCGAGCTCGCGCGGAGGTATCCGGACCGTTTCGTCGTCCTGGACGCGAACCGGCCGCAGTCCGAGGTGCACCAGGACGTCGTCGAGGCGTTCGAGGCGCGCACGTCGGAAGAGGACGACGCGCGGCTCGCAGGTTTCCTTCGCGACGGCGGGTTCCCACAGCGATGAGCGCATGGAGGGGCGTGGCCGGGATCGCGGCCGCCGACAGGCTGGCGACCCAGGTCGCCGCGGGGCAGATCTCGCATGCATGGCTGCTCACCGGGCCGCGCGGAGCCGGCAAGCGCGGCGTCGCGTTCGCCCTCGCCGCGGCCCTCGTGTGCGAGAGGGGGCCGGGCGTGGGGTGCGGCGAGTGCTCCGGTTGCGCTCGCGCTCTGCGCGACCGCCACCCCGACGTGCACCACGTCGAGCCCGAGGGCGTCATCATCCCCGTCGACGTCGTGCGCGAGGCGGTGATCCCGGAAGCCGCACGGTCGCCGTTCGAGGCGTCGTACAAGGTGTTCGTGATCGAAGACGCCGATCGCATGAACGACGCGGCGCAGAACGCGCTGTTGAAGACGCTCGAGGAGCCGCAGCCCGACACCGTCTTCGTCCTCGTCTCGGACCACGAGGAGGAAGTGCTCGAGACGATCCGATCGCGCTGCCGGACCGAACGCCTCGAGCCCGTTCCGCTGGCCCGGGTCGTCGACCTCCTGGTCGCCGGCGGGGCGCCGGAGGACGAGGCTCGCGTCGCCGCGACTATCGCCGGCGGCGACGTCGAGCGCGCGCGCTCGATCGCTTTCGATCCCGAGGTGCGGAAGCGCCTCGATCTCTGGCGCGGGATCCCGGCCCGGCTGGCGTCGCCACTCGACGCCCTCGACGCGGCCGCAGAGGTCGTCGCCGAGGCGAAGGCCG
>DASQEJ010000047.1:0-17714 GCA_035633715.1 Actinomycetota bacterium
CGAGGTGTCTGAGAAGGGCCTCGCGTTCGACGTTCAACCGCTCGAGGCGGCGCAGCGTCTCTTCACGCTCGCGCTGGCTCTCCACGCGCTCGGTCACGTTGACCGCGACGCCCATGCAGCCTTCCACCCGACCGTGTTCGCCCCGAAGCGGGATGACCATCGTGTCGAAGGTCACGCCTTGCCAGTCGAACGTGTACCGGCTCTCCTTTCCTTCGAGCGCGTCGAGGTGCGCCTTCATCGGGGGAAAAGCGGGGTCGGAAGTGCCCAGCCGCTCGGCCATCGTCATGCCCACGACCTCCGGCGTCGAGCGAAGCTCCGGGATGTCGCGTCCGCGCAACGACGTGATCCGCAGGTCCGCGTCCGTCGTCCAGATGCTGACCGGTAGCTGTTCCAGCAACAACGCCAACGGCCCTTCGTGCGCTGCGACGTCGCGCCTGGCGGTCTCTAGGTCCAGCTCGACCCTCTTGATCAGGGCGTAGAGGAGCGCGGCGCTGACGACGGCGAAAGCGATCTTGTTGAGCAACTGGTACCGGGCGGTGTCCGCCGCGTCCTCGGCGACGGACGCGATGACGGCTTCGGACGCCACGGCCCAGAGCACCAGGGACGCGCAGTAGGCCGCGACCAGCCACCGTCCCGGCCGCCAGCTCTCGCGCACGTCCCGTCCGCCCTCCATGCGACAACCCGCCTTCCCTTCAGAAGCAGGTCCTCAACCTGTACGAGCGACACCCGGTAACCAGTTTGTCACAGCCACGGCCGTGACGCACCATGCACGGCGTCGAGGCGGCTCGGTCTCACAACCCGGCCGGGAGCACCTTTCAGACGGGTTCCACTTCGTTGATGTCGAGCACCGTGTGCATCTGGGTGACGAAGGCGTCCAGCAGAACCGGGTCGAACTCGGCGCCGCGGCCCTTCTTCATCATCTGGACGGCTTCGACGGGGTGATAGGCCTTGCGATAGACGCGGTCGGAGGTGAGGGCGTCGAAGACGTCGGCGATCGCGGTTATGCGGCCCTCGAGCGGGATGTCGTCCCCGGCGAGGCCGCGGGGGTATCCGGAGCCGTCCCAGTGCTCGTGATGGGTCAGCGCGATGCTCGCGGCCATGTCGAGGAGCGCGAACGACGCGCCGCTCAAGATCGCGTGGCCGATCAGCGTGTGAGATTGCATGGTCTTTCGCTCTTCGCGGGTGAGCGTTCCCGGCTTCCGCAGGAGCCCGTCCGGCACCCCGATCTTCCCGATGTCGTGAAGAGCAGCGGCCAGGGTGAGGCGCGTGACGTAGTCCTCGTCGTGATGCGTCGTCCGGGCGATCACCGCCGCGTAGTCCCCGACGCGTTCGACGTGGTGAGCGGTCTCGATGTCCCGGAACTCCGCGGCGAGGGCGAGGCGTCTCACGGTCTCGACGTTCGCGAGGCGCAGCTGGTCTTCCCTGCGCTCCAGCTGGAGGCTCGAGTTCCACAGGTCGCGGGTTCGGTCGGTCACCGCGAGCTGCAGGCGCTCTTGCTGCTCCAGCTGGTCGAGCTCGAGACGGCGGCGGCGGATCCCGTTCGAGACCGTTATCAGGATCTCGTTCGGCGAGAACGGCTTGATCACGTACCCGTAGGCGCCGTGCTCGAGCGCGGCCTCGCCGAGGTCGCGGCTGTCGGCGGCGGTCACCATGATGCAGACCGTCCGCGGGCTCTCGCCGGAGAGCTCGGACAGGAGCACCAGGCCGGACTCTTCGGGCATGTTCACGTCGAGCAGGACGATGGGGACCTTCACGTCCTCCAGCACGGAGCGGGCCTCCGAGACGCTCGCGGCCTCGACGACCTCATACCCCTCGCGGGCGAGGACCCGCGCCGACGACCTGCGCAGCGCCGGATCGTCGTCGACGACCAGGATCGGCCCCTCGGGCGCGGCCCTCACGAGCCGGCCCCCACGAGGAGGGCGCCGAGCACCCGCGACACGAGCTCGTCGGCCGAGAACGGCTTCTCGATCATCTCTTCGCCGTCGTACGTCCCGTCGTCGGAGTAGCCCGACATGTAGAGGGTCCTCAGGCCGGGCCTGAGCGCCTCGACGGCCTTGGCGAGCGCTCTGCCCGACGTCCCCGGCATCAAGACGTCGGTCAGGAGGAGGTCCACGCGCTGTCCGGGGTCGCGGGCCCAGTCGAGCACCTGCGTAGCGGAGCGGGTCGCCAGCACCGCGAACCCGTCGCGCTCCAGGATCCGGCAGACGAGCTCTCTCATAGCGTCGTCGTCGTCGACGACGAGGATCGTTCGTCCGGTCGCGTCCGCCGGAGGCGCGGGCGCCGGACGGCCGGCCCCCTCGGCCGCAGCCGGGGTCGCCGGCAGGTAGACGGTGAAAGACGTGCCGGCCCCGAGCGTCGAGTCGACGGTGACGTGGCCCCCGGCCTGCGTGACGATCCCGTAGACCGTCGACAGGCCGAGCCCGGTCCCTTCACCGCGCGCCTTCGTCGTGAAGAACGGCTCGAAGATCCGCTCCAGCGTGGCGGGGTCGATCCCCGAGCCCGTGTCCGCGACGCCGAGCTTCACGTAGCGGCCGGGCGCCGCACCCAGCTGCAGGACCTCGTTGGCGGTCTCGATGCTGAGGAGGCCGCCCGAGGGCATGGCGTCGCGGGCGTTGATCGCGAGGTTGAGGATGATCTGCTCGATCTGACCGACGTCGGCGTCGACCGTCCACAGATCGCCCGAGCACGACGTCTCGAGCGTCACCTGCTCGCCGATCGCCCGGACCACCAGCTCGTGCATCCCCGAGACGACGGCGTTCAGGTCGACGGCGGCGGACTCGGTCGCGTCGCGGCGTGAGAAGGCGAGGAGCTGATGGACGAGCCGGGCCGCCCTCCCGCCGGCGTCGATGATCTGCTCGACGTCGGCGCGCCGCGGGTCGTTGCACCCGAGGTCGCCGAGGAAGAACTCGGCGTAGTTGAGGATCACGGCCAGGATGTTGTTGAAGTCGTGCGCGACGCCTCCCGCAAGCTGCCCGATCGCCTCCAGCTTCTGCGCTTGGGTGAGCTGCGCCTCCAGGCGCGCCTTGTCTTCGGTCGCCTTCACTCGCTCCGAGATGTCCGTGGAGATCCCGACCAACGACTGCGGCTCGCCGTCGTCGTTCACCAGCGGGAACTTCACCGACAGAAACGTCCGGACGATCCCGTCCTGCCCCGGCACGCTCTCCTCGACCTCGAGCGCCGCCCGCTGCTCGAAGACGGCCGTGTCCGCGGCGGTAACCGCGGCCGCGACCGCTGGGGGGAAGAGGTCGAAGTCCGTTCGGCCGAGGGCCTCGTCGCGGTCGACGCCCGCCACCTCGGAGAACTTCGAGTTCGTCAGCAGGTAGCGGCCGTGGACGTCCTTGATGTAGATCGCGGCGGGAGAGTTGTCGACGACCTGTTGCAGGAGAGCCTGGCTCTTCGTGAGCGCCTCCTCGGCCTTGTCGCGCTCGGTCACGTCTTTGACGTGGGTGACGAAGTAGAGGGCGACACCGTCTTCGTCCCGGACGAGTGCGTCGCTGATCTCGACCGAGATCACGACCCCGTCCTTGCGAACGTAGCGCTTCGACACCTCCGTCACCTCTTTGCTGCCCTCCACGTAGGCGCCTACCTGCTGCAGGTTCGGCCCGCGGTCTTCGGGATGCGTGATCGTGACCCAGTCGAGAGCCAGCAGCTCTTCCTTGGGGTAGCCCACCATCGTGCAGAACGCGTCGTTCACGTCCACGTAGCGGCTGGTCGCGGCGTCGATGAGCGCGATGCCGGTCTGTGCGGCGGCGAACGCCCCGTGGAAGAGCGCCTCGTTGTCCCGGAGCGTGCGCTCCATCTGGCGGCGCGCCGAGACGTCCCGGATGACCGCCGTGACGAGGCGCCCCGTGGGGAGGCGCACGTCCGTCAGCGCGATCTCCGCCGGGAAGACCGAGCCGTCGGCGCGCAGCGCCTGGACCTCACGTCGTTCCGCGAGCTGCGGTACGAGCGACGGCCCCGCCGGCGCGAGGAACACGTCGTGCCGGAGCGAAGGGTCCTCCAAGGGGAACAACAGGTCGGCGAGGTCCTTTCCGATGGCCTCGTCACGCGTGTAGCCGAACGTGGACTCGGCGGCGCGGTTGAAGTCCAGGATCGTGCCGTCCGGTTCCGCCGTGACGATCGCGTCGAGCGTGGAGTCGAGGATCGCCGCCTTCACGGCCTGCTCGTTGCGTCGCTCAGCCTCCGTCCGCTCCGTTCGCCGGCGCAGCGCCCGTTGCTCGAGGGCCCCTGTGACGGCGCTCGGCAGGCGTCGCATCCGGTCCTTCACCACGTAGTCGTCCGCGCCGCGCTTGATGCACTCGACGGCGACCTCGTCGTCGACGTGGCCCGTCACGACGATGAACGGCAGGTCGAGCCCCGCGCCGCGCGCTAGGTCCATCGCCGTGAACAGGTCGAACTCCGGCAGGTTGTAGTCGACGAGGACGACGTCGGGAGGCCACGTGAGCGCCGCGACGAAGTCCGGCCGGATGTCCACACGCTCTACGGTGACGTCCAGGCCGCCGTCTCTCAGCTCGCGCTCGACGAGCGCGGCGTCGAAGGGGTTGTCCTCTATGAGGAGCACCTTGATCGGGGCCGGGGTCATGCCGGCACCACCGTCGGACGCTCGGGACGGCGGTTGAGCAGCAGCCAGTAGAACCCGATGAGGCGGACGGCTTCGCTGAACTGGTCGAAGTCGACCGGCTTGACGATGTAGCTGTTCACGCCCAGGGCGTAGGTCTCCGTGAGGTCGCTCTCGGCCTGCGACGAGGTGAGCACGACCACGGGGATGTCCCGCGTCGACTCCTCCGACTTGATCCGCTTCAACACGGTGTGGCCGTCGACCTTCGGGAGCTTGAGGTCCAGAAGGATGACGTGAGGGTCGCTGTCGCAGGTGCGCCCGGCATAGGGCCCGGTCTTGAAGATGTAGTCGATCGCCTCTTGGCCGTCTCGCACCACGTGGACGCCGTTGGTGAGGTTGTGCTTCTTGAACGCGTGGACCGCGAGCGCGAGGTCGCTCGGGTTGTCCTCGACGAGGAGTATCTGCACGCCGGGGTTCACGAGGCACGGCCCGGGATCGTGAAGAAGAACGACGCGCCGGCGTCGACGCTCGCCTCGCACCACACACGCCCACCGTGCTTCTCGACGATGCGCTGGACGTTCGCGAGGCCGATCCCGGTGCCCTCGAAGCGCTCCGCGACGTGCAGCCGCTGGAAGACCCCGAAGACCTCGTCTGCGTAGAGCTGGTCGAACCCGACGCCGTCGTCCTTCACGAAGTAGGCGGTCTCGCCGCCGACCTCGCACGAGCCGACCTCGATCCGGGGCTCCGGAACCTCCCTCGTGAACTTCAACGCGTTGTCGAGGAGGTTCACGAAGACCTGCTTGAGCAGCGTCGGGTCGGCGATGCAGGGTGGCAGCTCGCCGACCGTCACCGACGCGGTGGACCTCTCCGCGACGGGGCCGAGGTCCGACAGCGCCTGGCGGACGAGGACCTCGGGCGCGACCTCCGCGACCTCGAGGCCGCGCCGGCCGAGCCGCGAGAACGCCAGCAGGCCGTCCACCAGCCCTTGCATGCTCTGGGCGTTGCTCCGGATGAACTCGAGGTGTCGCACGTGCTCCTCGTCCAGGGTCTCGGCGAGGTCGTCCAGGAGGATCCGGCTGAAGCCGTCCAGCGCGCGCAGCGGGGCGCGCAGGTCGTGCGACACCGAGTACGCGAACGCGTCGAGCTCGGCCATCGACTCCTGGAGCTCCTTCGTCCGCCGCTCGAGCTCCGCCGTCCTGCGTGCGACGCGTTCCTCGAGCTCGTGCTTCAGGGCGCGGGCCTCGGCTTCGGCGACGAGACGGTCTCGCGCTTCGCTCGCCGCCACACGCCTCTGCTCCGTCACGTCGCGGGCAGACGCGTAGATCAGCCCGTCGAGCGCTCGGGTGGCGCGCCACGACAACCATGCGTAGGAGCCGTCGCTCGACCGGTAGCGGTTCTGGTAGGAGACCGTGTCGTGGTCGTCCAGCAGGCGCCCTATCTCGGCGACCGTCGCGGCGACGTCGTCGGGATGCACGAACTCGATGAACGGCCGGGCCCTCAGCTCGTCGGGCGTCCACCCCAACGTCCGCTCCCAGCTGGGGCTGAGGTACTGGAAGTACCCGTCGGCGCCGGAGGTGCTCAGCAGGTCCAGGGTGAGCGACGAGAGCCTCATCTCCTGGTCGTGGGTGATCGGCGCGGAGGAGACGGCGGGGGCTACGAGGCCGGCGACCTGCCGCAAGATCGTGACTATCTCGTCCAGGGAGGTCCCCTTGCGGATGTACGCCGAGGCCCCCAGCTCGAGGACGTTCGTCTCGGCCTCGTCACGACCCGACATCACGACGACCCTCGTCAGGGGGGCCGCAGCGAGGATCTGGGGGAGCGCGTCGATGCCGTTCATCCGAGGCATCGACAGATCGAGCACCACGACGTCCGGCTGGAGCCTCGCCGTTTGCTCGATCGCTTCGCGGCCGTCGGCCGCCTCGCCTGCGACCGGCATGTCGCTGTACATAGCGATCGCCATCCGCAGGAAGTCGCGGACGTCCGGCGCGTCGTCGCACAGCACGAACCGAGCGCTGCCGCGCTGTGGTGCGGGGTGGCGCTCCACCGAGGTGCCCGTCCGAGCTCCCATGTCCGTTCCTTTCCGAAGACTGAGCTCAGACTGACCCTCAAAGGGCGCTGCGGTAAGTGCCGGCGGTACCCGAACCGGCAGTACCGCGGTACTGCGTTCGGGCTAGGCCCGTTGCTCGTGGTCGAACTCGACGGCCTGGACGGCGAACAGCGCGGCCTGCGTGCGGCCCTCGACCCCGAGCTTGGAGAGGATGGACGACACGTAGTTCTTGACGGTCTGCTCGGCCAGGCAGAGGTGTTCGGCGATCTGGTGGTTCGAGGCCCCCGTCGCGACGAGGTCGAGGACCTTCCGTTCCTGCCGTGTGAGGAGCGTCAGCTTCTGCTCGCGGGTGTCGGCGCGAAAGCGGCCCCAAAGCTTCGCGGTCAGGGAGGGGTCGACTACGGACTCGCCGCGCGCGATCGTCCGGACCGCCCGGGCGACGTCCTCCAACGGCGAGTCCTTCAGCACGAACCCGGACGCCCCGCCCTGCATCGCGTCGAACACGTGGTTCTCGTTCGCGAAGGACGACAGCATCAGGCATTGCACCTGGGGATAGCGCCCCTTGATGGCGCCGCACAGGCTGACGCCGTTCATGGCCGGAAGCCTGAGGTCCAAGACGGCGACGTCCGGCACCTCCCGGGCGAGGATCTCGAGGGCCTCTTCCGCCGACGACGCGCTGGCGATCACCTCGGTGTCGGGCTCGGCTGTGAAGAAGTCGCGGAGCCCGCGCAACACCACTTCGTGGTCGTCTACGAGTAGGAGTCGGATCGTCGGCCGTTCCATGTTCACCTCGAACCTGCAGAGGGGAGATCCGGAAAGGCAGGCCGGTTCTCGACCTCAGCGTCTACTTCTTTCGCGCGACCCGAACGGAGAGCTCCGCCTCCAGCCGCCGGGGAGGACCCCGTCGCGCCGTCAACAGCTGCCTGCACCCGGCCCGGAGGCCGGAGCAGGAAGTTGTCCAGAGTCTATAACAAAAGTTAGGAGATTTATAACTACCGGCGCTACGCCGCCCTGTCGGTCGCCTCCTTGATCTCGATGGCGTCCGGCAACAGTGCGAAAAAGGAGTCCAGGAGGCGGGGATCGAAGTGCCGCCCCCGTTCGGCCGTCATGATCTCGACCGCCTTCGGCAGGCTGAAGGCGCGGCGGTAGACGCGGTGACTGGTGAGGGCGTCGAAGACGTCCGCTATCGCCGCGATCCGGCCTTCCAACGGGATCGCGTCCCCGGCGAGGCCGTTCGGGTAGCCGCTGCCGTCGAACCACTCGTGGTGGGTGAGGGCGATGGTCGCGCCCAGCCTCAGGAGCTCGGAGCTGGAATCCGTCAACAGCCTGTGACCGATGACGGCGTGTCCCTTCATCTCTTCGTACTCGTCCGCGGTGAGCTTGCCGGTCTTGCGCAGGATCCGGTCCGGGATCCCGATCTTGCCCACGTCGTGCATCATGCTCGCCAGCTCCACGTCCTCCGCGAAGACGTCGTCGCCGGCCTCCGCGGCCGCAAGGAGCCGGCAGTACAGGCTCATCCTCCGGACGTGGCTGCCCGTCTCGTCGTCATGGAGCTCGCTGGCGAGGACGAGGCGGTGGATGGTCTCGCGCCGCGAGGCGCGCAGCTCCTCGCCGCTCTGCTCCAGCTGGAGCGTCGACTGCCACAGCTCGGCCGTCCGGGCCTCGACCAGGTCTTCCAGGCGCGTCCTGTGGTCCCGGTTCTCGATCGTGAGCCGCCGGCGCGCCAGCGCGTTGAACACGCACACGAGCATCTCCTCGACGTCCAAGGGCTTCCTCAGGTAGCCGTAGACACCCTCCCGGACCGCGCTCTCCCCGAGCTCGCGGCTCCCCATCCCGGTGAGCATGATCGTGCCGGTGTCCGGGAGCCGCGTCTGGACGTGCCGCAGCAGGTCCAGGCCGGATCCACCCGGCATGTCGAAGTCGGTGATCACGAGGTCGAACGAGCCGGCCTTCAGCTGCTCCAGCGCCTCGGCCACCGTTCCGGCCGTCTTGCAGGCGTACCCGTTGTCGGTCAGGACGCGGGCCAGCAGACGTCGCGCGGGCTCTTCGTCGTCGACGACCAAAAGGGGGCCGGGACGGACCGAGTCGGACGTCATGCCGGCCCCGTCGCGGCGCAGGCCGGCGCGACTTTCCGCGGTGAGGCCGGCGAGGCCAGGAGGCGCTCGACTCTCTCGACGAGCTGCTCGGAGGTGAAGGGCTTCTGTAGGTACGCCTCGCCGTTCACGAAGAGGCCGTGGTCCGTCACGATGTCGTCGGGGTAGCCCGACATGTACAACACGCGCGTGCCGGGGGCGAACGCCAGCACCTGCTCCGCCAGGTCCTTTCCGGACAGGCCCGGCATGACGACGTCCGTCAGGAGGACGTCCACCGCCTGCGCCCCGGAGCGGACGAGGTCGAGAGCGGCCTCCGGCGTGTCGGCGAGGACGACGTCGTAGCCGGCGCGCTCGAGGATCCGCTGTGCGACGTGCCGCAGCGGCTTCTCGTCTTCCGCCACGAGCACCGTCGCGTCCCGGCGGGGGACCGGCGCCGGCGCCCGCGGGGTCTCGGGGAGGGCGGCGACGCCGTGGGAGACCGGGACCCGGATGTCGAACGTCGTCCCGCTGCCGGGGGCCGACGTGACCCGGATGTCGCCTCCCCAGCTCGTGACCGCGCCGTAGACGGTGGCGAGGCCGAGCCCCGTGCCGGACCCGCGCTCCTTCGTGGTGAAGAACGGTTCGAACGCACGCTTTCTGACCTCGTCGCTCATCCCCGATCCCGTGTCGGACACCACGATGTGGACGACGTCGTCCGGCAGCCCGCTTCCGCCGCCCGCCTGCAAACGTCCCGGGACGCCGGTGGAGATCCGAAGGGTCCCGCCCGCGGGCATAGCGTCGCGTGCGTTCACCGCGAGGTTCAGCAACACCTGTTCGAGCTGCACGGGGTCGACCCGCACGAGAGTCGAGCCTGCGCCGAGGTCGAGGTCGAGCTCGATGCTCTCGCGGAGAGTCCTTCGCAGCAGGTCGGCGACTTCCCCGATGACGGCGTCGACGTTCAGGTCCTCCAGCCTGACCCGTTCCCTTCTCGAGAACGCGAGCAGCTGCCGGACGAGCCTCTCGCCGCGCCCGGCGGCCTTCACGACCTCGTCGAGGTCGCGCGACGCCGTACCGCCGGCGGGAACGACGTCCTGGGCGAACCTGGTGTAGTTGACGACCACGGACAGGAGGTTGTTGAAGTCGTGCGCGACCCCTCCCGCGAGCTCCCCGATCGCCTCCATCTTCTGCGACTGCTGCAGGCGGGCCTCGAGCTCACGTGCATGCGTCTGGTCCACGGCGTGGACGACCACGATCGGATCCGAGACCAGAGAGACGTCGACGGCGAGCGCGAGCTCGACCCACACGGTGCCGCCCCCGCTCTCCGTCAACCGGACCTCGAAGTAGGCCGAATCCTCGACCCCGTCTGCGTACCCGTCGAACGCCGCTTCGACGAGCTCGCGGTCCCCCTCGCAGATCAGGCCCAGGAGCGGCGCCCCGGCGAGACGGTCGGGGGAGGTCGCGAGGAGCGAGGCCAGCGTCTGGTTCGCCTGCAGGATCGTCCCGTCGACCGACGCGACCGCCATTCCCGCCGCGGGCGACTCGAAGACCTTGCGGAAGCGCTCCTCACTCGCACGCAACGCTTGCTCGGCCTCGATCCGGTCGCTGACGTCGCGCGCTATCGACTGGAGGCGGCCGTCCGGGAGCAGCCGCGCGCTCACCTCGACGGCGACGGGGGACGCGTCCTTGCGCGCCAGGAACGTCTGCGTCACGACGGGGTCTCCCCGTTCGAGCTGCGCGGCGACGCCGGGGGCCGGCGCGGGGGATCCCGAGGCCTCGAGCGTCCCGGGTGGAAGCGCCAGCAGCTCTTCTCGCGTATAGCCGGACAGCTGACATGCACGGACGTTCGCCTCTACGTACTTGCCGTCGTGCGAGATGAAGATCGCGTCCGAGGCCAGGTCCATCAACGTCCGGTAGGAATGCCGTTGCTCTCCGACTTTGCGGAGCTCCGCGTGCAGCTCCTTGACGAGCCCCTGGACCCGCATCAGCGAGAGGAGGAACACGAGTCCTCCCAGGCTGAGCAGCACGCCGGCGGATGCGTGTCGCCCTTGGGACTCGCGAAAGATCAGGATCGCCAGCAAGGAGAACGAGCTGGGCAACAGCAGCCGGCTCGGGCGCAGCTCGGATCTGCGTTCCCCTACGGCGACCGGCGTGGCCGCCGCGGACGGATGCAGCGCGGCGACGCCCCAGACGGCGTACGAGACGAGCCAGAGCGCGTCGTACCAGATCCCCTCGTGATAGGTCCCGTCGAGCACGCCGACGGAGTACATGAAGTCGGCGACGACGACGGACGCGATGGCAACGGCGATCAGCCGGTTCGAGAGGCTCCGCGCGCCCGCGCCGTGGAAGAGGACCACGGACACCGAGAGGAGCGCGAGGTCGAACGCGGGGTACAGGAAGCTCACGAGATCGTCGGGGGCCACGTGGGCATTCGCGAGGTAGGGGCCCACCACGAGCTCCCACCCCGCGATCGCGAAGATCAGCGCGACCATCCCCGCGTCAAGGAGGACCTTCTTCGCGTCGTCGCCCACCTGGCGCAACGTGTGCATGATCACTCCTGCGACCGCGGCGGGGTAAGCGGCGAGGTAGAAGACGTCGACGATCGACGGATAGGGCGCGTCGTGCCCGGAGACGAGCGGGAAGGTAGCCCACGCGACGTCTCCGCTCGCCCACAGGAGCTGAGTCGCGGCAAAGGCGTACCACGCAGCGCGGTGCTCGGACGTGCGCGCCCGGACGAGGAGCGCGATGCCGCTCGCGAACCCGATGCACGCGTAGATCGTCATCGGCGCGAACCCTCGCGGAGCCGCGAAGTACGCGGCGATGGCCACGGCGTTCACGGCGGCGAACCACGCCCACGCCGGGCCGCGTCGGAAGATCGCAGACAGTGGGGACATGCTTGCACCATCGACACCCGCGTCGCCGGAGCGTATGGCCGCCCCTAGCGAGATCGCGCTGCGCCCGGTGTCCGATTGTTCCGGTACTCCGCGCCGGCGATGACTAGTCAGCGACCGGCCACGGGTCATCCGCGCGCTGCCCCCGAGGTCCGGTCGCGTTTGCGCGCGTACATCGCTTCGTCCGCGCTCGCGAGGAGGACCTCCAACGACCACACGTCACCGGGCTGGTGGGTGGCGACGCCGATGGTGACCGACAGCGCGTAGGGGAGCCGTTGCACGGCCTCGAGATCCTCGATCGCGGCGGAGATCCTGCGCACGACGATGGTCGCGTCGCCGCCGTTCGTCATCGCGACGGCGAACTCGTCCCCGCCGAGGCGGGCGACCACGTCGGCGTCACGGCATGCGGCGCGCAGCACCTGCGCGACCAACCCGAGGGCGCGGTCGCCCTCGCTGTGCCCGAAGGTGTCGTTGATCGACTTCATCCCGTCCACGTCGACGAAGAGGGCGTGCACGCACAGGCCCTCGCGGCGCGCGAGCTTCATCTGTTGGTCCACGAGAGTCTCGAAACCTCTGCGGTTGGCGACGCCGGTCATCGGGTCGATAAGGCTGAGCTCCTCGAGCCGCCGAGCGAGATCTTCGACCTCGTAGTTCTTGGCGGTCAGCTCGCGGTTCTGGCGCCGCGTGCGTTTCATGAACCAGAGGACGCCGCACCCCGACAGCGCGAACGCCGCGAAGATCGTCCACGGAACGAGCCGTCCGGCGCCGGCGAGCGGGGCGTAGAGAGCGTCGGTCGACACGGTGGCGACGAACCGCCAAGGGGTGCCGGGGATGGGCTCGCTCGAGAAGTAGTAGCCGGTGGCGCCACGCGAGTGGTGGCCCGACTCCGCCTCTTCGAGAGCGGTTGCGAGCTCGGGGGCCGCGCTCGTGAGCGAACCGCCTCTCCGCGCGCTCGACGCCGTCACGATCCCGCCTTCGGCGTCCACCACGTAGCTCTCTGCGCCTGCGATCGGTACGACGCTGCGAAGGTAGTCGCGACCGATCGGAGACGAGTGGACGGCGAAGGCTCCCGAGAAGACGCGCTCTCGGCGCTCGGTCCCGTAGGGCGTGGCGAGGCCGACGACCGGGACGCCCTGTGCCGCCGAGGCGACGACGTTCGACACGGTGGGGCGGCCCTCCAGGGCGGCGTCGAGGTGGTCGTACGCACCGGATAGGTCTTTGCCGACGAGATCGGCGCGATGGGGGAAGACGGCGAGGACGACGCCTCGACGATCGAGGAGCACGGCGGCCGAGAAGTCCAGGGCTTCCGTGAGGTCCTCGAACCGTTCACGGCTGACGCGAGGTCCGCCCAGCCACGCGGCGGCCTGCTCCGCCTCGCGCCGCAGCAGGCTGCCTGTGAACCCCTGCAGGAAGTCCGAGGCCATCGTCACGCGCTGCTCGACGCGGTCTTCGAGCGCCCTCTGCGCCCGGGCTTCCGACGTCTTGATCGACCACGCGAAGCACGTGAGCAGCACCAGGAGCCCGGCAATCGCCGCAGTAGACCGGGACTTGCTTCCAGTTACGTCCATTGGAGAACATTCGGCCGGCGGGCGGACGCGATTTACCGCGAGACCCGGTGGTTCTGAAATGGCCCGCGCGCCCGTTTCGCCGGCCCGGGGGGCCGCGGCGTGACTAGTCTGCGCCCCAGGAGGGCCGTACGGGCGTCGGCTAGGCGACGAACCGGCTTCGGCCGCCTGGCTAGCCCGAAGTGACTACGCGAAACCAGCCCCGCGGGCGGTAGCGACGGCTGACACTCTTGGTCATAGTCCGTTTAACAGGCGTCGGGCCTGGTAGTTCCATGCCCGGTGCATCGCGGCGTGTCTCACTTCGACGGAGAAGACCATGACCAATCGTAAGAAGCGTTTCGCTCTCGTTGCCGTTCTCGCCCTCGCGTGCCTCCACGTCGCGGGTTCTGCAGGCCCGGCCGCCGCGGCGGCCCAGACCTATCAGACCGAGGTCGAGTTCTCCCCGGAGCATCCCTGCACTCACGAGATCGTCGAGGGCGAGCTTCGCGTCAAGTGGACGATCGTCACCCAGGACAACCCCGACGGCACCATGAAGGTGACGATCCACCAGCACACCCACGGACAGCAGCTGCTCGGCCTGTTCTCGCAGGACTGGTACGTCTTCAACGGGGCCGAGAACGTGCACGAGGAGTTCACCCTCCTCGGCCCGAGCGGGTCCGTCGTCACCAAGACCGTCTTCGTCCACACCTCCGAAGACCTCGCGTTCCAGGAGGAGCCCGGGCTCGACGACTTCCACCAGCGCTTCACGGTGACGTTCTCGCCGCTGGGCCCTCCCGTCGTCACCGCATTCACCGCGGAGTGCAAGTAGCTCTTGGCGTTGCCCTGCAACGAAGACGGAAAGGCGCCGCAGCGCGTCTAGCGCGGTCAGGCCGCAGCGACCGAGGTGAGCCGGGCCCCCGTCCGCCCCCCGGCCGCAGCCGATCGCCGCGGCAGGTCTGCGACCGCCGACCGCGCCCGGCCGGACTCGCAGGCCGTCGGGGATTCGACGTTCGGGCATGCGTCCGAGCCCGGCCCCCCGTCGGCGGAGTCGACGCCTTCCCCTCCGTCCAGGGTGTCGTCGCCGTCGCCGCCGTCCAGCGTGTCGTCGCCGGACTCGCCCGCCAGCATGTCGTCGCCGGCGTCTCCGAGGAGCGAGTCGTGCCCGGGCCCGCCCTCGATCGTGTCCGCGTCCGCGCCGCCGCTCAGGTGCCAGTCAGCGCCGGGGCCGCCGTCGATCGTGTCTCTCCCGGCTTCGCCGAGGACGTAGTCGTCGCCCCCGCCCGCGTCAACGGTGTCGGCGCCGCCACCGCCGCGCAGGAGGTCGTCGCCGCCGTCGCCGACGATCCGGTCGCCACCCGCGCCTCCGAGGAGCGTGTCGTTCGCCGGGGTCCCCGTCAGCGAGTCGGCGTCGTCTCCGCCGTCCATGTAGGCGGCGTCGGGGTCGACGATCTCGTCGTTGCCGCCGGCGCCTTGGAGGGTGTCGTTGCCGGGCCCACCGTTGATCCGGTCGTTGCCGGGTCCGCCGAAGACGCGGTCCGGCAGGTCGCTCCTGGTGTCGGGGTCCCAGCGCGCGCCCGGGCCGGCGCAGATCAGGTCGTCGCCGCCCTTCCCGTAGATCTCGTCGATCCCGTCTCCGCCGACGATGACGTCGGCGCCCGACGTGCCGCGGATGACGTCCTCGTCGTCGGTGCCGACGAGCGTCGCCGCCACGCCGAAGCACGACCCGGATCCGGCAGGCGCCGGTCCGCGGCGGCGTTCACAGCTCGTGAGCTCTTCGCCGCGCAGGCAGGTGTCGGTGCCGTTCTCGCCGTCGAGCGCGTCGTACCCGCCGACGCCGTCGAGCTGGTCGTCGCCGCGGTCGCCGGTGATGACGTTGTCGCTCCCGTCGCCCACGATCGTGTCGCTGTAGGGAGAGCCGTCGACGTCCCTGACCGAGCGGAGCGACCCTGTCGATCCTCCGGTCACGCGGTCGGCGGCGTGGTCCACCGTGACCGCGCCGGCGAGCGTCCAGTAGTCCGCCGAGTCGCGCCCCGGCCCCCCGTCGACCGTGTCCGTCCCGCTGCTGCCGCGGATCTCGTCGGCGCCCTTGCCGCCCTCGACGACGTCGTCGTCCGCGTCGCCCCCTACGTCGTCGTTCCCGCGGCCCCCGATCACGCGGTCGTCGCCCGCCCCGCCCATGGCGGCGTCGTTGCCGTCACCGCCGAGCAGCGTGTCGCGTCCGCTTCCCATCAGGTCGTCGGCGGCGGGACCGATGCCGTGGGTGAGGAGCGCGTCGTTGCCCGGCCCTCCCTGCAACACGTCCGCACCGCCGTCCTGCGTGATCTCGTCGTCGCCCGGGCCGCCGGTGATCCTGTCGGCGCCCTCGCCGTCGTCGACCCTGTCGTCGCCGTCGCCGGCGCAGATCAGGTCGCCGGCCGTCTCGTCGCCGGGGTCGGCGCTCGCGGCGACGTAGTCGTTGCCTCCGAGGGCGACGATGACGTCCGTGCCCGTCGTGCCGATGAGCTCGTCGACGCCCTCGGTGCCGACGAGCGTCGCCGGCTCGCCGAAGCAGACCTGCTCGGCGGCGGACGCGGACGCGGGAAGGAGCGAGACGTTCAGTGTTGAGAGAACGAGCGTGAGACGGAGATGCACGGTGGGTTCCTTTCGATATGGAGGGTCCCCACGATGACGTCTCGCGGCTCGGGTCTCCGCTAAGTATTGAGCGTCCGCGCTCGCTACGGCTCGGCGGGCTTGCGCCTCGGCGCCGCCCGGACGTGCATGCGTTCGCCCTGGGCGCCCAGCAGGCTGAGGATCTCGACCGGCTCGTCGCCCGCGGCGCCGAACCAGTGGGGGAGGCGGGTGTCGAACTCCGCGACCTCACCGGCGCCGAGCGTCACGTCCTTGTCCCCGATGATCAGACGCACCTCCCCGGTGAGGACGTAGAACCACTCGTAGCCCTCGTGGATGCGGAGCTCCGGCTCGCTCGGCTCCGGCGGGATCACGACCTTCCACGCCTGGAGGCCGCCCGGCTTCTGGGTCAGCGGCACGACGACGCGACCGTTGCGGACCCGCGGCTTGAGCCGGAGCCGCGGGTCGCCGACGTCCGGCGCGCCGACGAGCTCGTCGAGCGGCACGCGGTGCGCGTGGGCGATCGGCAGGAGGAGCTCGAGGCTCGCCTTGCGCTGGCCGGTCTCGAGCCGGGACAGCGTGCTCTTGGAGATGCCGGTCGCCTCCGCGAGCTGCGTCAACGTGATGCCGCGGTGGGTCCTCAGCCGCTTGAGGCGCGGCCCGACCTCGGCCAGCACGGTCGCGATCGAAGGATCCACGAGGTCACTCAACTACCTCTTCCCGGAAATGGCAACGAAAGTGGCGGCCGGGCCCCCGGCGCGCGGACCCTTTGCGCAGGAGGTGACCGCAGATGGACCCAGAGGGATACGACGTGGTGGTGATCGGAGGCGGCGCCGCGGGCCTGAGCGGCGCGCTGATGCTGGCGCGGGCTCGCCGGTCGGTGATGGTCGTGGACTCGGGAGCGCCGCGCAACGCTCCGGCCGGGGGAGTGCACGGGCTTCTCGCTCTCGACGGGCTGCCTCCCGCCGAGCTGCTCGCGCGCGGCCGCGACGAGGTCCGACGGTACGGCGGGACCGTGTCGTCGGGAGAGGTCACGAGGGCGGAACGTGCCGGGTCCGGGTTCGTCGTCGAAGTGGGCGACGGTCGCTCGTTTTCGGCCCGCCGCCTGCTCGTGACGACCGGCCTCGTCGACGAGCTACCCGAGATCGCCGGATTGCGCGAACGATGGGGCCGCGACGTCCTGCACTGTCCTTACTGCCACGGCTGGGAGGTGCGCGATCAGGCGATCGGCGTCATCGCGACCGGGCCGCGCTCGGTTCACCAAGCGCTGATGTTCCGGCAGTGGAGCGACGACGTCACGTTCTTCTCGCACACGAGGCCCGGGCCCGCTCCCGAAGAGAGGCAGCAGCTGGAGGCCCGCGGCATCCCGGTCGTAGACGGGGAGGTCTCGTCGCTCGAGGTGACGGGCGGCCGGCTCACCGGGCTACGCCTGCGCGACGGCGCGGTCGTGCAGCGCGACGCGGTCGCGATCTCGCCGCGCATGACCGCACGCGCGTCGTTCCTGTCGACGCTGGGCCTGACGGCCGTCGAACACCCCTCGGGCGCGGGCGAGCACGTGCCGGTGGACGCCGACGGGCTCACGAGCGTCGCGGGGGTGTGGGCCGCGGGGAACGTCACCGATCTGCTCGCGCAGGTCGGCGGCGCCGCGGCTGCGGGGGCCCATGCCGCGACGCGGATCAACGCGGACCTGGTGGCGGAGGAGACCCAACGAGCCGTCGAGCGCGCGCGACGACGCACGGAAGGAACGCGCATGGGATCCACGTGACCGGTCGGACGGCCGGCCACCCCCCGAGGAAAAGGAGATCCACGATGGGAACGAGCACGAGCGCACCGCTCTCGCAGCGGCGCCTGAACGTAATGAGGATCGGGTACGCCGTGATGGGCGTCGGGCTGGCGGCGACGAAGTGGCCGTTGCTGATCGGCCGCGACGAGCCGTGGCCGCTCTACGAGGGCGTCAGCACCTACACCCTCGTCGCGATGGGGCTCCTCGCGTTGCTC
>DASQEJ010000048.1:0-3885 GCA_035633715.1 Actinomycetota bacterium
CCGCTCGGCTCGGCGAGCGTGCCCGGATCGGTGACGGAGTACAGCAAGCCGAACGGCCCGTAGACATACTTCGTTCGCCCCTTCGCCGCGTCGGTGATTTCTACCGGACGCCCGAGCGGATCGTGCTCGGTGGTCGTCACGTTCTTGAGCTGGTCCGTGACGTGGACCAGCAAGCCGTCATACGACGTCTGCACCGTCGCCTTCCAGGGCGTGGTGTGCAGCACCTCACGGCCGACCGCGTCGTACGTGTACTCATCGAAGAGCATCTCGTTTTCAGCCGTGCCTTCGCTGACCGGCACCGACCGGCGCGCGACCTTCCCGCTCCGCGCGTCGTCGAGGACCTCTTGCATCAAGCGCGGCGGCTCGCCCGAGGCGCCCTGCGGTGAGGGACCGTGCCAGAACCACCGGATCGGCCGGCCGAGGCTGTCGAATACGACCGAGTCGTCGGCCCCTCCGCTCGTCCTCGTCCGCCGCGTCACGCGCCAGGCGCCGCTCGCGTCCGTGGCGCGCGACAGCGAAATCGACGTCTCGGTGCCGTCCGGGCGCTTCTCGAGCACCGCGTATGACCGAAGCCATCCTCGGCCGTGATCCCGGTAACGTTGCCAAGGTCGTCGCCGCGCGCATACGTGATCGTGAGCTTCGTCTCTGGGCTGCCGTCGTCGGCCTCCATCGACTCGGTCTCGATCTCACCGTAGATCGTCGTCGTCCGCGTGAGGGTCCGGCACTGCGAGAGCTTCGCCGCCGAGCTGCATTCTTTCTGCGTTTGGAGCTGCCCGAGCACCCATCGATCGGTGTCGTTCTTGTACGTGCGCTCGACGTGGAACGTGAGATCCACGCCGGCCGTCGAGAGCTCCTCCGCGAGCACGTGGCCGAAGGCGTCGACGTCGGTCACCTTCGCCGTCGTGTCGCGGAGCACCTTCGCGCCGCCGCTCGACTCCACCTTCCGGACGTAGTCCTTTAGCAGCGTCGGACCGCCCGGCGAGTAGACCCCCTCCATGCGGCGCAGCCGGCCCTGGGTCGGGATCGTGAAGTAGGTGATCCCGTCCTTCGATGGAACGAGCGTCGGCGTGATGTCCAGAAAGGACATCTCAATCTGATCCGGCTTGGGCTGATCGGGGAGCCCCGGGTTCCAGCGCCATTGCCGCACCACCTGCCCCGCGAACGGATATACCCCGAGAGCCTCGTCAAACGTCACGTTATCGTAAAAATCTGCGGAACCGGCGAGGGTATCGAGATCGGTGATGGTGCGCCTGGCAAAGTAGACAAAGCCGGGGCCGCGCCGATCATAACGCCCGTCTTCGTAAGCGATCGAAAAGCGACGCACGCCGCCAGAGCCGTCGTTCACGGCGTAACCGCTGACCACACGGCGCGGGCCTACCACGCACCTTCGCGGGTAGTCGCAGGGGTTCGCCGGATCGGCGCGGGAGAGGTACAGCGCGCTCTCAAAGGCCGGATCGCCGGGATCAGCGCCGCTCGTGATGGACGTATCGACGAGGTGACCATACGAAATGCTCACGTTGGGCGCGAACTCCGGGTCCTCCGGGTCGTGATCGTTCATCCCGTCGGAGACGCCCACCAACACATCTTGATCCGCGGCGAGGCTTTCGAAGATGTTGAAGAAGCCATCCAGCACGAGCACCACGTCGGCCGTCCCGTCGCCGGTGATATCGCCGACGCGTGCGCCGCGAGGATCCGCCAGCGTGATCGCGTCCCCGAGCAACGGCTCAAAGGGAATCTCCGCGTCGATGGGCGTAAACGTCGGCCCCTCGGGCGCGCCGGTCGCCTGGAGCACGAACCACCTCGGGAGCGCGCTCTCCAGGTTCGGCCACACCTCCCCAGGGATCGGCATGAGGAGGTCGGTCCGCTGATCCCCATTGAAGTCGAGCGGCACCGCCAGATGGAAGAACGCGTCCTGCGCTCCGATCCCGTCCCCAAAGAGGCTGCTCCTCGGGACCTTCGAAAACCCCGCGCCCGTGTTCATGAACGTCTGGAGCCGATGATCGGGAAAGCCGCTCTGGATGGCGTCGGGCAGCCCGTCGCCTGAAATGTCGGCGAACACGACCCGGCCGCCTTGCCGCCGGACGGGGAGCGACGTGTCGACCACTTCATAGCTGCCGTCGCGGAGGCGGCTCAGCGATTTGTACGTCATCGCCTCGACCTGTGACGTTCCGCCAATCGTCGTCACCCTCGGGAGGACAAGCTCGATCTTGCGATCCGCGTTCAGGTCCGCCGTATAGAGATGCACGTCGCACGGAGCGCCCGCGAGCGGCGCGATCGTCTCGCCCTCGGGATCAAACCCCGCCGAAGCCGCGTCTTGCTTTGGTCTCCAAAGGTGTACTCGCCACACCGGCTCGCCGGGGACGTCCTCCGCGTCCGCCCCGTGATCCTCGCACGCAATGCGGTCGTGGACCCCGTCGCCATCGAGGTCAGCGAGGTGGACGGAGGCTCCAGGGCTCGTCAGCTCCGGCGGCTCCGGAGCGCTTCCGAGCGGAAACGGCCTGCGAAGGCCGGTGTCGTGGAAATCGAACGTCCCACCCGCCCGGGCCAGGAGCACCGTCTCATTGACCGACCCGCCGTACACATCGTGGAGCCAAACGTCCGATCGCCCATCCTGGTCATAGTCGATGGCCGTGCCGAGCTCGGGCTGAAGGAACGAGGAGTCCGCCGGGCCGATAGGATCGGCGACCATCGGCCATTCCTGCGAAAACGCGAGGTTTGTATTTGCAAAGAAAGGCGGCGATGCGCCCTCCCCGAGGTTCTGGGCGACGCGCCACTCGGTGATCGGGTTCTGCGGTGTGCTCAGCGCCGGGTTGGTGTCCGGCACCACCAGATCGACCAGGCCGTCACCCGTGAAATCCACGAGCATCGGGCTCGCCCGCCTGGACGTGGGCGCTCGGATGCTCGTCTTGATCCGCTTGAACCCGGCCGCGTCGCTCTTGTACTGAAAGCGCGTGGGCGGCTTGCAGACGCCGTCGCCCGCGCACTCCTCGACCTGCGCCAGCAGCGAGTGGCTCGTGGTCGGGCTCCGCTCGAAGCCGAACGCGTACCGCCTCACGAGCACCTCACCCGGCCCGACCATCTGGATTTCATCGAGCCGAAGCGAGCTTTGGAGGGCCATCCCGCCCGAATAAGTAGTTCGGATCTCGTCCGCCGTGCCGTAGACGAGCTTCACCGCCCGCGTCGCTTCCAGGGCCGGCGAGCCCTCGAACCGCGTGTACCTGATTTCGTCGAGCGCAAATTCCGCCGTGTAGCCGTCCGCCTCCGCGAAGCAGTACCCGAAGTCGAGCGCGTTCCCGCGGCCATCGCGCGCGACCGCGCTGAGCCACGCGCGCGGATTGCCCTTCGGCCCGCGCGGCCTCGTCTCTTCCGTCGTGCCGTATTCAACGACGAGGCCCGAAGGCAGAAACGCCTCGAACCAGCGAGGCATCCCCTCCTCGTCCGGGTCGTGCCCGATCACCTTGACGTGCGTGTCCGGCACGGTCCGGTATTCAATGCGCCCCGATTCCTCCCCAACAACCACCAGACGCTTTGAATCAAGGTAGAGCTTGTCGTCCGCGTCATAACGAACGCCGCGGATCTCGCCGTCCCGCGCGAGGTCGCTTGGGCCCCGGGTGATAAGGGACGAGCCCGTGATGGAAAACCCGCGCCCCACGACGCCATCGCCCCCATCGCTGCTGTACGCGAGCGCCAGGCGAGGTTCCATGCCCGCGCCCGCGCGCCCCGGGACAGGAACAAGAGGCATAACAAAACTCGCCTCCCCTGTGCTCGTCACCGAGAAGCTCCCCGGCGTGCTCCCAGCAGCGACGGTTTCAACCGCGTCTGCGGCTTTCGCTGGAGAAACCGTGGCGCGGGTCGGGTGCTGCGGAACGCAGGCAATTAGCCCCC
>DASQEJ010000049.1:0-3787 GCA_035633715.1 Actinomycetota bacterium
GCACCACCGGGACGACGCCGTCGTCGCGTATCTCTTCTCGCGCGCCGCCCGGCGTGTCGACCGCCTCCGCGCAGGCGACGACCGGCAGCGCGATCGCGACGAGCAGGTACAACCACCGTGGGGCCGACGACATAGCCCTAAACGTGGGAGCCGCCGGACGCTGGCGCAGCAGCTAGTGGACGAGGCCGCGGCGGAAGGCTTCGGCCACCGCCTCGGTGCGGTCGTGCACCTCGAGCTTGCGGAAGATCTGCTTGAGATAGGTCGTCACGGTCTCCTCGGAGACGTGGATGTGCTCGGCCACCTCGCGCGTCGACTTGCCGTGCGTCAGCTCCTGGAGGACGGTGAGCTCGCGGTCGGTCAGGGCCTGCGGGTCGCGGCCCCCGATGCGGCCGAAGATCCCCTCGGTGACGTTCGGGTCGAGCACGGACTTGCCCTCGGCGACGTCCTTGATGGCCTGCACGACGACCTCCTTCGACGCACCCTTCGAGAGGTAGCCGTCGGCGCCGGCCTTCACGGCCTCGGCGACCGTGCCGGGGTCGGTGAACATCGTGAGGATCAGGACGCGGGTGTCGGGCGCCTTCTCCTTGACGAGCCGCGTCGCCTCGATGCCGTTCATCGCCTTGCCGAGGTTGACGTCCATGAGGATCACGTCGAGCTGCTCGCGCTCCGCGCGCTCGACCGCGGCCTCGCCAGTCGCGACGACGCCGACGAGGTCGACCTCGTCGGCCCTCGACAGCATGACCTCGAGGCCCTGCGAGACCAGCGTGTGGTCCTCGGCGATTAGCGTCTTCAGCGCGGGCCGGCCCTCCGAGACGTTCGCGTCGAGCGTCACCGTGCGACCCCGCCCGGGAGCACGGCCTCGACGCGCGTGCCGCGGCCCGGCAACGTGTCCAGCTCGATGCGACCACCGACGCGCTCTGCCCGCTCTCTCATCAACCTCATCCCGTGATGTTCGCCGTCGTCGACCGATGCTGCGGGATCGAAGCCGGTCCCGTCGTCCTCGATGACGATGTGCACGAAGCCGTCGGTCTCCTCGACCCGGATGACGACTGTACTTCCCTGCGCGTGCTTCAACGCGTTGACGAGCCCTTCTTGCAGGATCTGGACCGCCGCGAGGGACACGGGGATCGGGGGCTCGGCCGCGACGCCGCCCTCGATCCGCACCTCGGTGCCCCACAGCGTCGACACGTGCGCGACGTAGTTCTCGATCGTCTCCATGAGGCCGCCCTCTTCGACGGTGGACCGCCGCAGGTCGACGAGCGACGCGCGCAGCTCCTTGATCGCGCCGTCGATGGCCTCGCGCGCGTTGGCGATCGTGGCGCGAGCCTGCTCGGTGCGCCCGGCGTCGATCAGCTCGGAGGCGTTGCCGCACCCGTAGGCGGCCGCGGCGAGCATCTGGAGGCTCGAGTCGTGGATGTCCTCGGCGATGCGATTCCGCTCGCGCTCGCGCTCCTGGAACACCTTCTCCGTAGCCTGGAGCAGCGCGTCCTGCTGACGGGAGAGCTTCTCCGAGAGGTCCTGCTGGGTCCGGGCGCCGACGATCGAGAGCCGCGCGAAGAAGAGTGGGATGAGGATCGCAGCGACGGCCTCCGCCCCGATCTTGACGTGCGCGACGGCGGTGACGACACCGAGCCCGGTCAACAAGACATAGGAGATGAAGAAGCCGGGGATGGGCGTCGGGAGAAGCGCGCGGATGGCCTCACCGAGAGGCTTCCGCGCGTCGAGATGCACCATCACGACGACGAGGCCGAAGTTCAGCACGAGTCGTGCCACCGCAGCGACACCGATCGCCACCGTGCCGGCCGGGAACGAGAACAGGTCCCCTCCGTAGGCTGCCAGGACGGCGGCCGCTGCGGCCATCGTCAACACGCTGTGGGCGCGGTTGAACAGGGCTCGCCACAGCGGGATCTCTCGGGTGAACTCGCGCGGGTCTGCGGCTCCGATCGCGGTGATCGTCATGGCGACCCATACCTGGTCGCGGAAGAGGATCGCGAGAGCGAGATAGATCGGGAACGCCATCGTGACCTCGGTCCCGAAGCCGAGCGAGACGGGCAGCAGCTCCACCGCCGCGAGGAGCGCTATCCAGAACAGGTACGTCGAGATCGCCGGCCCCGGCCCGCTCGTCTCCGAGATCGACCACGCCATCAGCGCGCCCGTACCGAGGATCACGAACCAGGCGAAGACCTTCCCGCGCTCCACGTGCTCATCGTATGTACCGGCGCCGGCGAGAGCGTGAAATGAAAGAGGGAGGGATGTGGTTCCCCTCCCTCATTCGAGCTCCTCTAGTACTTCCAGTTGGCACCCGCCGTCTGGAACAAGGCGGCGAGCACACCTGCAAATGCAACGAGCTTGAGTTTCAAATGCGGACCTCCCCTCACGTAGAAGGTGTCTGGTCGACCGGCCCTCGGGCCGCCGCTCCGCTCTCGCTCACGCTATGTCGCTGTTGTCCGTTCCTTCCGTATCTCCGCCTCCGCTGACCCCGATCGGGTACCGACTCGACCCTAACGGGGGATTCGGTGCACACGCTAAGGGCTGTTAACTACTGATGGCAATGGCCTGCTCGGCCTATTTCGTCACGTTTGAGGGAGATTTTGGAAGCCACTGAGCCTCTCGGACCCTCCGTTCTGATCGCCGAGCGGCACCTTACGGTCGCGGAGTCGCTGGCCCGCCTGGTCACCGAGTCGGGGGCCGGCCGCGTCGCGGCGAAGGTGTCGGACGCGGTCGCGGCGCTCGAGCTCACGCGCAAGATCGCGCCCGACGTCGCGATCGTCGACCTCGACCTCTCGCCCGGGTGCAGCCTCGTCCGGGCCCTGCACGAGTCCTGTCCCGACACCCGGATCATCGTGCTCGCCGACCGGATGGGCGGCGCCGACCACCTCGTCGTCGACGCGCTCGCGTCGGGGGCCGTGGGAGCGATCTACAAGGAGAGCTCGTCGGCCGACCTCGCCCGTGCGCTCACGTCGTCGTCGCAGACCACGCCGGTCGTCGCCGACGAGGCCGCGGGCCTGCTGCTCGGCTCCTACGTCGACGCGATGACGGAGAAACGCATGCGCGACCGCGCGACGATCGAAGCGCTCGCGGCCGCGGTCGAGGTGCGCGACGCCGTCACGGGACAGCACCTGCAACGCGTCACCGAGCTCGCGACCCGCTGCATCGACGCGGTCGACCCCAGCCTCGCCCAGAACGAAGAGGTCGTGTTCGGCTTCATGCTCCACGACGTCGGCAAGATAGGGGTCCCGGACGCGGTGCTGAACAAGAAGGGGCCGCTCGACGCGGCCGAGAAGGAGATCATGCGGCGCCACCCCGAGCTCGGCGTGAAGATCGTGCAGCCGATCGGGTTCTCGCCGATGGCGACCGACGTGATCATGTGCCACCACGAACGGTGGAACGGCGAGGGCTACCCGTACGGCCTCCGGCGCGAGGAGATCCCGATCGTCGCCCGCGCGTTCTCGGTCGCCGACGCGTTCGACGCGATGACGTCCGATCGCCCCTACAGGGCCGCGCTGCCCGCGGAGGATTCGTTGCAAGTTCTGAAGGACGCGGCCTACACCGAGTTCGACCCGGACATAGTCGAAGTCTTCATAGACCTGAACGAGTAGCGCCGTCTGTTCTAGCGGGATCGCAAGCGATCCCGCCCTATGCGGATTCCACGAGGTGTGGCTTCGTCGCCTACGGCGACGGGCCGGCAAGCGCGCACAAGTCGTCGGCGGGGTTGTCCGGTTTGGCCGGATCGCCGCTTGACGCCCACTTCAGGGCCTGGCATTTTTTCCCTGAAATACGTAGAAGA
>DASQEJ010000050.1:0-7251 GCA_035633715.1 Actinomycetota bacterium
AGCTCCTTGATGCGGCCCGGCCCTCCGGCCTTCGGGTCGAGCGGCGGCGTGTCCATGCCGGCGCCCTCTCGGAGTCCCTCCAGCAGCTCGAGGATCGCATCCCCGGCGTCGAAGCGCGGCTTCCACCCGAGCTCGGTCCGGGCCCTCGTCGTGTCCATGACCGGGACCTGCAGCGCCATGTCGAGCCACCCCGACGGGGTGGGCTGCAGCCGGAGCTTCCACGTCACGTCCGCCCCGATCTTGAGGAGCCGGGCCGGCACCTTGACCGGCCGAGCCCCGAGGAGCTCGCCGAGCCGCGCCGGGTCCATCACAGGGTCGGTCGCGACGTTGAAGGCGCCGCTCACGCCCTTGACGATCGCGAGCCGGTAGGCCTCTCCGACGTCGAGCGAGTGGACGACCTGGAAGCGGAGCTCGTCGATGTCGGGGACGAACGGGATCAGGCTCCGCCTCAGCAGCGTGCCGGGGAGGAGGGGGCCGAAGAACAGCCGGCGGACCTCGGCGGCGGACTCGCGCTTGAAGATCAGCCCGGGGCGGAGCCGCACCACCCTGATCCTCGGGTTGTCCCGCTCGAACCGGTCGAGCATCGACTCGGTCTCGGCCTTGTGCCGCGAGTAGAACGACGACGGGACGCCCTCGGTCGGCCAGCTCTCGTCGACGCCGGCGTCGTCCTTCGGCCCGGGGGAGTAGGCGCCGATCGACGACGCGTAGACGAGCGACGGCACGCCGGCGGCGGCCGCGGCCTCGAAGACCCTCCGGCTCCCCTCGACGTTCGTCGCGTGGAGGATCCGGAGGTCCCGCGACGGCTGGATCAGCCACGCGAGGTGCACGACGACGTCGCATCCCTCGAACAGCCTGACGAGGTCGTCGGTGACTATGTCGGCCGGGCGCCACGTCACCTTCGGGGCGCGGCTCTCCGGCTGCCGCCGCGCGATGCCGACGATCGAGCCGACCCGGGGCTCGTTCTGGAGGGCCTTGATCAGGCTCGTCCCGACGTTGCCGGTCGCCCCGGTGATCGCGACCTTGAGGCCGTGCGCCCCGACCACCGCGCTACTCCGGCTTCGCGATCACGTTCGCCATCGCCGGCATCAGCATCAGCCCGCCGTCGACGACGTACGAGGCGCCGGTCGTGTACGAGGCCTCGGGCGAGGCCAGGTGCGCGATCACGTGCGCGACCTCCCAGGCGTCGCCGGGGCGCCCCATCGGAATGCCGGGCCGATCGACTGTGGCCGGGTCGACGTCTTCGTTGCCGGTCATCGGGGTGGCGATCTCGCCGGGGGCCACCGCGTTCACGGTGATCCCGTGCTCGGCGAGCTCGAGGGCCATGACCTTCGTTAGCAGCCCGAGCCCGCCCTTGGCCGTGCAGTAGGCGGACGAGCCCTCCTTCGGCGTGTGCTCGTGGACCGAGGTCACGTTGACGATGCGCCCGGCCGTTCCGCCGGCGACCATGATCCGCGCCGCCCGCTGAGCGCACAGGAACGCCCCGTTCAGGTCGACGTCGAGGACCTTCAGCCAGTCCTCCCAGCTCTGCTCGAGGAACGGCGTGCTGTCGCCGGTCCCCGCGTTGTTCACGAAGACGTCGAGACCGCCGAGCGCTCCGGCCAGCTCGTCGATGACGTCGGCGGCGCCGGGGAGCTGCGTGAGGTCCATGTGGCGGACCTCGGCCTGGCGGCCGAGCGCGCCCACCTCGTTCGCGGTCTCCTTGGCCCCCGCCTCGTCGGAGTTCCAGGTGATGCCGACGTCGCACCCGGCTTTGGCGAGGGCGACGGCGGTCGCCTTGCCGATGCCGGAGTCCGAAGCGGTGACGATCGCGATCCTGTTGGTCATGGAGGGCTCTCCTTCTGCTCTAACGGGATCGCAAGCGATCCCGTCCTAGGGCGGGTCCACGGGGTCTGGTCTCGGGTTGACGACTACCCGCAACGACACCGGCGTACGCTCGTTCGCATGCAGGTCGCGACCCCGATCCTCCACGTCGACATGGACGCGTTCTACGCGTCGGTCGAGGTGATCAAGGACCCCTCGCTGAAGGGCAAGCCCGTGATCGTCTGGGGACAGGGGGGCCGCGGCGTCGTCACCTCGGCCTCCTACGAGGCGCGCGAGTTCGGCGTCCGCTCCGCGTTGCCGACGATCCAGGCCCGGCGGCTGTGCCCCCGCGGGATCTTCCTTCCGAACGACTTCGCCGCGTACCAGGACCTCTCCGCGAAGATCCGCGAGGTCTTCTTGTCGTTCACGCCGCTGGTCGAGCCGCTGTCGCTCGACGAGGCGTTCCTCGACGTCTCGGGCTCGGTGAAGCTCTTCGGCGACCCCGTCACGATCGCCCACACGGTGAGGGAGCGGATCGCCGAGCTCGGGCTCACCTGCACGGTCGGCGTCGCTCCCAACAAATTCCTGGCGAAGCTCGCCTCGACGCGAGCGAAGCCGGACGGTCTGCTCGTCATCCCGCCCGACCGGATCGACGCGTTCCTGCACCCGCTCCCGGTCCGCGCGCTCTGGGGCGTCGGCGAGGCGACCGGCGAGACTCTCCGCCGCCTCGGCATCAAGACCGTCGGCGACCTCGCCACGATCCCGCGCCGCACGCTCGAGCGCGCGGTCGGGGATTCCCTCGGCGCGCACCTGTCGCACCTGGCGGCGGGGCGGGACGACCGCTCCGTGACGCCGGACGAGCCGGCGAAGTCCGTCGGCTCGGAGGAGACGTTCGCCGCGGACCTCGACGCCCACGACGCGATCCTGCGCGAGATCCTCAGGCTGTCCGATCGGACTGCGGACCGTCTCCGGCGCAAGGGTCTGTGTGGACGGACCGTGACGATCAAGGTCCGCTGGTCGAGCTTCCAGACGATCACCCGCGCCCGGACGCTTCCCGCCGAGGTCGACACCGCGGCGGATATCTACGCAGTTGCGCGCGACCTCTACGAGAAGCTCGCGCCGGCCGCTCCTCGGATCCGGCTGCTCGGCGTGAGCGTCACGTCGCTGGTCCCGGGCCCCCCGCGCCGCCAGTTGGACCTGCTCACAGGGCGTGCCGGCCGTCCGGGATGGCAGGAGGCGTCGGAGGCGATCGACTCGATCAGGAAGCGCTTCGGGTCCTCCGCGGTGGGCCCGGCGACGCTCGTCGACCGCGGATGACCGAACAACGGTCTGGTTCCGTATACGGGGCCGAACCTATAATCGACTGACAGTGCCGCTTTCGGAGCGCGAGCAGCGCATCCTCGACGAGATCGAGAAGAGCCTCTACCAGGAGGACCCTGTCTTCGCGCGGGAGTCGAAGCCCAAGCCGGACCTGGGTGACGCCGCCGGTTCCGTGCGCCGGGGCGCGGCGCTGTTCGTCGCCGGACTGCTCGTGCTGTTCGCCTTCTTCATGACCAAGCAGGTGTGGGTCGGCGCCATCGCGTTCGGCTCGATGGTGTGGGGCATCGTCATCGTCGCCGGAGCTTTGCGCTCCTCGGCCCCGTCGTCCGGCAACACCGTCTCCGACGTGAGCGACCGCATCGGACGCGTCGCCGGCGACATCGAACGAAGGCTCAAAGAGCGCTACAAGAGGCGCTGACCGAGCGCGCGACACCGCGCCCTCGAAGAATCCGGCAAAAACTTTTCCCGTTCCTACGGGCGATTGGTCCTCGCGGGGTTGCCGCGCCGCGAGATGCCGCGCTAGATTCCGTAAGTCGTTCACGAAGTCAACGAACCAACGGGCTCACTTCGCGGTGGAACGTTGCCCGTCGCGGGTTGGATCTCCAGGCGTGCTGCAGGCTTTTTCCTTGATCTTGTAGTGGAAGGACGTACTCATCCATGGAGGGTTTCACTGCTCAACAAACGTCTCGTTTCACAGGTTGCACAGCACACCAGCTGAGGTACTGGGACCGCATCGGTCTCGTGAAGCCCAGCGTGCAGGAAACGGGCGGGCGTCCGGGTGTCAGGCGGCTCTACTCGTTCCGCGACCTCGTCGCGTTGAAGGTGGTCAAGTCGTTGCTCGACCACGGCATGAGCTTGCAGCGCGTGCGACGCGCATACGGCTACCTGCGCAAGCGCGCGGCCCTCGACGACCACCTGTCCGAGGTCAAGCTCGTCACCGACGGGCAGAGCATCTTCAAGATCTGCCGCAACGACGGTGAGCTGCTCGACGCGCTGAAGGAGGGCCAGCTCGCCTTCTTCCTCGCCATCGACGAGATCGCCGCGGGCGTCGACGGGCGTGTGGCGGAATACCTCTACGACCGCGAGGAGTTCGTCACCGCGTTGCGCAAGGTCGAGCACACGCTCGAGCAGGACGTCCCCGAGGAGACCCGCCGCCGCCTACGGGCGGCCAACTAGCCGCCGCGGCGAGAACAGCCGCGCGGCCCTCTCCAACCACGACGCCCGGGACCACAACGCGCCCCTGAGCTTGCGCGCCAGCAACTTGGCCTGGCCCGCCTGGTCGGGCCGCACGCCGTGGGGGCCGTACTCGGCCGCCTCGTAGATCGAAGCGAGCTTCGCGGCGTCGTCGGCCGGGACCTTGCGCAGCCCCGCGAGCCGCGCCACGTACGACGCGGCCGACTCCGCGGCCCCCCGGGGCGTCGCGAGCTCGGCGGCCTCGTCCTCGAAGTGGGCGAACGCCGCCGCCGCGGCTCCGTCGGCCCCTCGGGCCCTTCGGTAGCGGCGCCTGATGCGCAGCGTCTTCAACGCGGGGACCGAGGCGAGGAACGCCAGGAGCGCGATCGCCGCGCCGAGCGCGATCCGGTCGAACGCCCTCTCCCAGACGGGGTCCTCCGCGACCGGCCGGCCGTCCGGACCGATGCCCGCCGGGCGGTCGGCGCCGGTGTTCGAGCCCGTGTTCGCGCCGGCGAGCCTGCGGTCGGTGATCTGGTCCTGGCGTCCGACGGCCGCGCCCACGCCGCCGTTGCCGGGGCCGCCTCCGTCGTCGAGGTTCCCGACGTCGACCGGCTCCCGCGTGTAGCGCGGCTCGACGGCCTCGGAACGGGGGGTGGGGTCGAACCGCACCCAGCCGTACCCCTCGAAGTAGACCTCGGGCCACGCATGGGTCTGCAGCCCGGTGACCACGAACCGGTCGTCGGTCTCGAGGTCCCGGCTGCCCGGGAGGAACCCGACCGCGACGCGGGTGGGGATCCCCTCGAGCCGAGCGAGCAGGGCGAACGCGGTCGCGAACTGCTGGCAGTAGCCCCTCTGCGTCTCGACGAGGAAGCGCTCGAGGAAGTCGACCGACCCGCCGGTCTCGGCGATCTCCGCGTCCTCGGGCGTGATGTCGTACTCGAACCGCCGGAGGTGGTCCTGGAGCGCGATGAGGAAGTCCACGTCGGACAGCCTTCGCCCGTTGTCGGCGACGCGGAGGTCCCGCGCTATCGCGGTGACGGCCTCGGACGCCGTGCTCGCGTCCTCGTAGACCTCGCCGGCGGAGCCCACCGTCGCCTCGCGGAGCTCGTCGTAGGTCAGCTGCGGGACGTTCGAGACGACCGTGTACGAGAAGCCCTCGGCGACGTCCTCGTCGAGCGTCAGGTCCTGGTTCTCGCCGTCGTAGGTGAGCGACCGCTCCTCTTCGAGGTCGACTGCGACGGGGTTGAGCGCCGCCGGCAGCTTCGCCGACTCCAGGCCCTCGAACGTCACCCTCTGCACGAGCGGCTCGGCGCCGCTCGGAGAGTTGGACTGGCGCGGGAACGCCTCGGCGTCCGCGACCTCGACCGACTCCGAGGCGGGGACGGGCTCCCACTGCTCGCCGTCGAACTCCGCAAGCGACAGCAGCCGCCAGTACTCGCCGCGCTCCGCTTCGACCGTGAACAGCACCTCGTCGGTCTGGTCGATGAGCTGAGGGGCGATCGACACGAACGGGTTGACCTCGCCGGAGCCGCCGCCCGAGCCGAACGGGCTGTTGCCGACCTCGTTGCGCCAGGCGAGCAGGCCGTCGCCGAGCGCCGGGACGATCATGGGCGCCACCACCGCGGCCGCGACGCACCCCGCCCCCATCCGGCGGGCCAGGGCGCCGGTGACGGACTCCGGCTCCTTGCCGGCTGCGGGCCCGCGGCCGTCGCGGGCGGGAAACGCCGAGACCCAGCGCCCCCAGGAACGGACCCTGTGGGCGGACTCGAGTCCCCAGAACGTGAGGAGGGCGAGGAGGAACGCGATGACGAGGGCCGGGGCCGCCGTGCCGGTGCCGACGGTCATCTGAATGCAGAACATGACGATGCACGGGATGGCGGCGAGCAGGGGGCGGCGCCAGCGGACCGTGGCGATCTCGCCGATCGTCGTCGCCGCCCACATGCCGATCACGACGAGGATCACGTAGCCCGTCCGGACCGGCACGGGGGCGAAGTCGGTCGACGAGTTGCGGAGCGCGTTGCCGATCGAGCGGGCGATCCCCGAGATCGCGTCGGGCGACGGCAGCAGATAGAAGGAGTTGCGGGCCTGGAAGATCATGACCAGGTAGAAAAAGAGCACGACGGCGCTCACGGCCACGGTCGTGCTCGTCCACAGCCCCAGGCGGCGGGCCGCCATCGCTACGACAGAGGCGAGCATCATCCCCAGAAGGACCGGGCCGGGGTAGTCGCCCTCCGCGAACACCTGCGCGAACGAGAACAGCGTCAGCAGGAGAAGGATCGACAGCCCGACGCGGGCGCGGCCCTCGGAGCTCACGACCCCGCCCTCGTCTCGGCCACGCCCGCCGGCGAGCGGTTCGCCGACGAAGCGGATCGGGTCAGCGAGTCCCACCCCGAGAGCAGCGACTCCTCGGGGCCGAGCACGATCGCGTGGGCGCCGCCGCGCGCCAGGAGCTTCACGACGTCGCGGACGGCCTCCTCGCCCGCCCAGCGCGCCTTCGTCGTCAGCGCGGCGAACCGGTGGGACGGGAACGTCACGACGATCGTCTGCCGGAACCTCCGGCCACAGCGCGTGATCGCCATGGCGGCCTCCGGCGACAGCGAGCCCGTCACGACCGCCAGCGTCCCCTCACCGGCCGTCGCGGCGTCGATCTCCAGCAGCCGGGCGACGAGCGCGTCGGTCCCGGCGGTATCGGTCGCCGACGTGCGCACGGTCGCGAGCAGGTCGAGGGCCCGGTTGAAGTGGGGCGACCCCTTAGCGGCGGGGAGGCCGGAGGCCGAGGCCCCCGCCAGCCGGTAGGTGTAGCCCGAGCGGTGGTAGAGGTCGACGATCGAGGCCGTCGCCTCGACGACGCGCTCGAAGCTGCCGGCGTCGCCTATCCCGTCGTGCCCCGCCGACCGGTCGTCGAACACGACCGTCGCACGGGTGTGCCACGGCGTCTCCTCCTGGCGGATCATGTAG
>DASQEJ010000051.1:0-2838 GCA_035633715.1 Actinomycetota bacterium
CCAGCCCCAAGGTCTTGTAGTAGAGGAGCACGTAGATCATCACGAGCCCGAGCCCGACCGCCCCCGCGAGGAGCCCGGTGTTCAGGGACTCGCGGCCGAGCGTGGGCGAGACCTTGCGGACCTCCTGCTGCTCGAGCGTGATCGGCAGCGCTCCCGTCGTCAGCACGAGGGCGAGGTCCTTCGCCTCCTTCTCCTCGCCGACGCTGATCGAGGTCTCGCCGCCGGAGATGCCCTGGCCGCACTCGACGCCGCCCTGGGGCGTGGTCGCTGGGTCCTCCATCCCCGCGGCCGACTCGACTTTGCCGTCGAGCACGATCGCGACCTGGCTCTTGATGGTCTCGCCGTCGTCGCGCAGGCATGCGAGCTTGTCGGTGAACTCCTCCCACAGGTCCGCGCCCTGCTCGTTCATGTCGATGCTCACCGACCAGTTGTTGGTCCCGATGGGGACGGCCTCGGCGTCCTCGACGATCGTCCCGGTCAGGCCGTTCGCCGGGAGGAGCTCGTAGAGCGTGTCGTCCTCGGGGTCGGCGGACGGGTACACGACCTTCTCGTCGTTGACGGAGGAGTCCACCTCCTCGGTGACCTCGGGGGCCCTCTTGCCGCCCTCCTGGTACACCGCCTCGACCTGCCTGAACGTTAGCTGGGCGGTCGTCCCGATCAGCTCGAGCGCCGCCTCCTCGTCCTCGACGCCCGGGAGCTGGATGAGGACGTTCTCGTTGCCGGCGACCGAGACCTCGGGCTCCGCTACCCCGAGAGCGTCGATGCGGTCCCTGATGAGGCCCACGGTCTCGTTCAGGACCTCTTCCTGCACGTCCTCGCCCGTGGCCTGGAGGATCACGCTGATCCCGCCCTCGAGGTCGAGACCGAGCTTCGGCGAGGCCCCGGCCGCGATGACGCCCGCGAGCCCGCCGAACGACACGACGAGCCCGACGATGAACATGATCTTGTAGCGCCTGGTCTTCATGGCTTGTGCCTCACGCCCCTCACAAGAGCTTGCTCCCGTTTATGTCTATCTTGAACTGGCACTCCAGGAACTCCGCGGCCCTCCTGCACATCACCATCCGCGACAGGAAGATCTCGAAGTACTCCATGACGCCCGCGAGCTCGGTGTCGATCGTGAGCTCCAGCGTCAGAGTACGCGCATCCGCGTCGACTCGCAGGAACGAGTGCTCGACGGCGTGGTTGACCCGGTCGTGGATGTCGTACAGCTGGGGGTCCTTGCCCCGGACCCGAGAGCGGTGGACGTCGGACTTGTCGGCGACGATCAGCGCCGCCCCCGCCGGGTTGACCGGGTTGCCGAACTCCTCCTCGTGGTTGCCGATCGCTCCGAGGATGACGCCGACCTCGCCGTAGGGCAGCCCGATGTCGCGCAGGATGTCGTACGTGATCGCAGCCCCCGTTTGGGAGTGCATCGTCCGCGACACGAAGTTGCCCATGTCGTGGAGGTAGCCGGCCATCGCGCCGAGCTCGGTCATGCGGTCGTCGAAGCCCAGCCGGTGCAGGACGTTGTAGGCGATCTTCGCCACGAGGTTCGCGTGGCGGAAGCCGTGCTCGGTGTAGCCGAGCTCGCCCAGGTAGCGGTCGGCGAGCGAGATGAACGTCTGGACGCCGTCGTGGGCCTGGAGCTCGGCGAGCCCGATGGTCGACGCCGGCTGGATCGGCTCGGGACCCTGCGCCGGCTCGAGCGGCCGAGGTTCGGCCGCCTCGTTCATGCCCCGGTCTCTCCGATGTCGTCCGCTGGCTCGTCCTCGGTCGCCAGGTCCTCGCTGACCCGGCGTGCGATCGCCGACTTGACGAAGCGCAGCCTCGTGCCGGGGGACGGCTCGAGCTCGAAGTCGTCGTCGCCGATCGCCGTCACGGTTCCGTAGAGGCCGCCGATCGTCACGATCTCGTCGCCTACGTCCACGCTGCCGATGAGCTTCTGGTGCTGCTCGACCCGCTTCTTCTGAGGCCGGATCAGCAGGAAGTAGAAGACCGCGATCAGCAGCGCCAGGAAGGCGACCTGCGAGATACCTTGTTCCACCCTGGGTCACTTCCTTTACTCGTCTTCGTCGCCGGACGAATAGGCCGGCGCCACGCGAATGAAGCCGCTTGCCGCGGCTCCGGGGTCATCCTACCGGCGCGACGGCCCTAGGACTCGAACAGGCGGGCTGCGGCCCCCTCGGGCGGCGGAGCGCCCACGTGTGCGAACGCGGCCTCGGTGGCGACGCGCCCTCGGGGGGTGCGCCGCAGGAGGCCGAGCTGCATGAGGAACGGCTCGTAGACGTCTTCGATCGTGTCGGGCTCCTCGCCGACGGAGACCGCGAGCGTGGAGAGCCCCACGGGCCCGCCGCCGAAGCGGCGCACGAGCGCGTCGAGGATGGCGCCGTCGGTCTTGTCGAGGCCCTTGTCGTCGACCTTGAAGACCGCGAGCGCGGCCCGCGCCACGTCGCCGTCGATGGTCCCGCTCGCCCTCACCTGGGCGAAGTCCCGGACCCGGCGCAGCAACCGGTTCGCGATGCGCGGCGTCCCGCGGGAGCGCCGCGCGATCTCGAGCGCGCCCTCCTCGTCGAGCGTCACCTCGAGGATCTGGGCGGACCGCCGCACGATCCGGTGGAGGTCCTCCGGCGGGTAGTAGTCGAGCCGCTCCGCTAGCTCGAAGCGACTGCGCAGGGGGCCGGTGATGAGCCCGGCGCGCGTCGTAGCGCCGATCAGCGTGAAGCGCGGCAGGTCGAGCCTGATCGTGTGAGCGCTCGGCCCCTTGCCGATCACGAGGTCCAGCTGGAAGTCCTCCATCGCCGGATACAGGACTTCTTCGACCGTCCGCGGCAACCGGTGGATCTCGTCGATGAAGAGCAC
>DASQEJ010000052.1:0-5652 GCA_035633715.1 Actinomycetota bacterium
GCGCCGTCGCTTAAGACGATGACCGTGATGACGCAGCGGGAGGCGGGGGAGCGACTCGCCGCGGCCCCCGGCTCGAAGACGTACGGCCACGTCAGCGTCGTGGTCGCGTTCTACGCAACGGCGTCCGTAGCGGCCCCCATCTCGCGCAAGGTCTTCTACCCGGAGCCCCACGTCGTCTCGGGCCTCGTCCGGCTCGTGCGCCGCGACGCCCCCAGGGAAAGCGACCCCAGGCGTCTGTTCGCGCTTACGAGGGCCGCCTTCTCGCAACGGCGCAAGACGCTGCGGAGCTCGCTGGCCGGCGCGATCCCCGAGCCGGACCGGTTGCCGGACGCGTTACGGGCGGTGGGTGTCGTACCCACCGCCCGTCCGGAAGAGCTCGGTATAGAGGAGTGGCTAGCTCTGGAGCGCCAGCTCTTCGCCTAGCTGCCCCGACAGGATCTCGAGGTTCTGCGCAGCCGCGAGCTCCTCGTCGAGGGTCTCCTGAAGCAGGTTGATGACCTCGGTCTGGCCCATCTGGCCGGCGAGCTTGATGAGCCCGGCGTAGGACACGATCTCGTAGTGCTCGGCCTTCAGCGCGGCCTCCGCGGTGAAGACGTTCAGGACCTTCTCGCCCGGCTCCTCGTTCTTGACGAAGTCCTTGTACTCCTTGATGAGACCGATCGTGCCGGCGCAGGCCTCCTTCTCGGGCTCCTCGCCGATCGCCTCGAAGACGCTCTCGAGACGCTTGATCTGGCCCTGCGTCTCCTCGCGGTGCTCGCGCAGCGCCTCGGCGAGCTTGCCGTCGGCGGCGTTCTCCGCCATCTCCGTCAGCGCCTGGGCCTGGCGGAACTCGGCGTCGTAGAGATCCTGCAGCTCGTGCTTGAAAAGGTCTGCTCCGGTGTTCACGGGCGCCCTCCTGAGTCGGTGGACGACCGACCGTCTCGGCGATCGGCCAGCGTGGATGGTCTCCTCTCACCTACCCACGGGGGTGCTCCGTGAACCGGGTACCTTGTGCGCGATGACTGCTGAGCAAGCATCCGTCCGGATCAAGACGCACGCCAAGATCAACCTGTTCCTGCGCGTGCTCGGCCCCCGCTCCGACGGCTACCACGAGGTCGAGACGATCCTCCACGGGATCGAGATGGGCGACGAGATCGACGTCCGTCTCACGGACACCGCGAACGTCGAGGTCGAGATGGTGCTCGGCGAGGCCGTGAGCGACCTCCTGCCCCCGTCCGAGCAGAACACGGTGTGGCACGCCGCTCAGCATCTGATCGAGCGGGGGGCGCTCAACGAGGGCGTGCACATCAAGATCGTGAAGAGGATCCCGATCGGGGCCGGGCTCGGCGGCGGCAGCGGCAACGCGGCGGGAGTGCTCGTCGCGCTGAACGAGCTGTGGAGGACGGAGCTCAACCGCGACGCGCTCCTGGGGATCGCGGGCCGGGTCGGCTCCGACGTCCCGTACTGCATCGCCGGGGGGACCGCCCTCGCGACGGCCCGCGGCGAGAGCCTGACCCCGCTGCCGTCGCCCGCGACCATGTGGTTCGTCCTCGGGATCTCGCACCACCCGCTGCTGACCCGGGACGTGTACGCGGCGTGGGAGCCGGACCCCGGCGCCGAGCCCGTCGGAAGCGCGGAGATGACGCTGGCGCTCGGCGGGGGCGACGTCGTCGAGGTCGCGTCGCTGCTCTACAACGACCTCGAGCGGCCGGCCTTCTCGCTGCGTCCCGAGCTGGCCGAGCGCAAGGAGGCCCTGGTCCGCGCCGGAGCTCTCGGCGCCTCGCTGTCGGGCTCGGGGCCGACGTTGTTCGGGATCGCGTCGGACGAGGCGCATGCCCGCCAGGTGGCCGCGGCCGTCGAGGACGATTTCGACAAGGTCGTCGTCACGTGGTCCCGTCTCGAGTGCATCGAGCGCCTCGCCTAGCGCGACTAGCATGAATCCGCACCCCGGTGCCCCGTGGGGTAAGTGGCAGCCCGAGGGATTTTGGTTCCCTAAGTTCTGGTTCGAATCCAGGCGGGGCAGCTCAGTCCGTACTCCGGCGACAGAACGGGAGTAGCCATAGACGTCAACGCGATCGTCCTCGCCGCCGGCGACGGCAAGCGGCTGAAGTCGCGGCTCCCGAAGGTCCTCCACCACGCGGCGGGCCGGCCCTTGCTCGCGCACGTCGTCGCGTCGCTCGAGCCTCTCGGCCTCGCCCGGCGGGTGCTCGTCGTCTCGCCGCGCCGCGACGAGATCGCCGAGGGGCTCGCCGCCGCGGGCTTCTCAGACGGGCGCGAGCTCGTCGTCCAGGAGGCCCCCCGCGGGACGGGCGACGCGGTCCGGATCGGGCTCGAGGAGTCGGGGATCGCGGACGGGACCGTCCTCGTGACGCCGGGGGACACCCCGCTGCTGAAGACAGAGACCCTGCGCGCGCTGCTCGAAGCGCATGCCGCGGCCGGCGCCGGCGCGACGGTCCTGACCGCCGACATGCCGGACGCGACCGGTTACGGCCGCGTGATCCGGTCCGGCGGCGACTCGATCGCGAAGATCGTCGAGCATCGCGACGCGAGCGCGGCCGAGCTCGAGGTGCGCGAGATCAACGCCGGCGTGTACGCGTTCGACGCCGCGTTGCTGCGCGAGGTGGTGGGCTCGCTTCGCGACGACAACGCGCAGGGCGAGCACTACCTCGGCGACGTGCTTATCCCGATCGCCGCCGCCGGTCGCCCAGTCGTCGCGTTCAAGACGGACTACGAAGAGGTGCCGGGCGTGAACTCGCGGGCACAGCTCGCGGAGGCCGCGGCGGCGCTGAGGCGCCGGGCCTGTTTCCGCTGGATGGAGGAGGGCGTCACGATCGTCGACCCCGCCACTACGTTCGTCGACGCGGGCGTGACGATCGGGCCCGACGCGACGATTCACCCGTTCACGTTCCTCGAAGGCTCGACGTCGGTCGGCGCGGGGGCCGAGGTCGGGCCGCAGACCCGGGTCGTCGACTCGACGATCGAGGACGACGCGACCGTGACGTTCTCGGTCGTGCGCGGCTCCTCGATAGGGCCGGGGGCCTCGGTCGGCCCGTACGCGTCGCTGCGCCCCGGCACCCGCCTCGAGCGCGGCGCCCGGGCCGGGACGTTCGTCGAGACCAAGAGCACGACGATCGGCGAGGGCAGCAAGGCCAACCACCTCGCGTACCTAGGCGACGCCGAGATCGGCCGGGGCGCGAACGTCGGCGCGGGCACGATCACGTGCAACTGGGACGGGCGCGCCAAGCACAGGACGCTGATCGAGGACGAGGCCTACATCGGCTCCGACACGATGCTCGTGGCGCCGGTCCGCATCGGCAAGAGGGCGGCGACGGGGGCCGGCTCGGTGGTGAAGGGTGACGTCCCCGACGAGGCCCTGGCGGTAGGGGTCCCGGCCCGGATCATCGAGGGCAAGGGCAACAAGATGGAGCCGAAGGAGCCCGGCTAGCCTTCAGCGCGCGCTGGGTTACGGAAAGCGCAGCCCAGAGCGCGGTGAGTCCGTTTGAGACATAATGGCTCCCCTGCCCAGGCCACAGGCCGGGCGCGCCCCCGGAAGCGACTCGCCTTCGGCGCGGCGGACGAATGGAACGCGAAAGATGGAGGCTCTCGATGGCTGAGATCAGGCTGAAGGCGAACAAGCGCGGCGACGCCGGCAAGGGCTCGGCGCGCCGGACCCGCGCCGCTGGGCGGGTGCCCGCCGTCGTCTACGGGCGGGGCATGGACCCCGTCGCCATCTCGGTCGACCGCCGTGAGTTCGTCACCGCGCTGCTCTCCGACTCCGGCATGAACACGCTGCTCGACCTCGAGATCGACGGCGACACCACTCTGGCCCTCACGAGGGAGCTCCAGCGCGACCCCGTCCGCGGCACGCTGCTCCACGCCGACTTCGTCAAGGTCGACCGCACGGTCGAGGTCGAGGTCGAGGTGCCGATCCACATCGTGGGCGAGGCGCCGGGCGCGAAGGAGGGCGGGATCCTCGAGAACCCGCTGTTCACGGTCCACGTCCGTTCGCTCCCGGGCGACGTGCCCGAGGCCATCGACGCCGACGTCTCCCACCTCAACATGGGCGACTCGCTCCGCGTCGAGGACCTGGCCGCAGGCCGGGCGTTCACGATCCTCGACGACCCCGAGACCGTGGTCGCCAGCGTCGTGGCGCCGATCTCCGAGGAGGCCCTCGCCTCGCTCGAGGCCGACGCCGGCGTGACGACGGAGCCGACCGACGCCGAGGCCGCCGAGACCGCACGCCTCGGGGCCGAGGGGGCCACCGGCGACGAGATCGCCGAGGGCGACGCCGGCGGGGCCGCAGCAGCCGAGTAGTTGCGTCTGCTGCGCCGCCGCCCTTCCGGAGAGTCAGACGTCGCAGCCGAAGACCGCCACGTCGTAGTCGGGCTCGGCAACCCCGGCGAGCGCTACGCGCAGACGCGTCACAACGCCGGCGCGCTCGCGATCGACGTCTTGCTCGAGCGCTCCGGCGCGCGGCTGAAGAGCCACAAGAGCGGCTGTCTCGTCGGCGAGGGGTCGCTCGGTGGGGACCGCGTGGTCCTCGCACGACCGACGTCGTACATGAACGAATCGGGTCGTCCCGTCCGCCAGGTGCTGCACTGGTACAAGCAGCCGCCGGAGAACCTCGTCGTCGTTCACGACGAGATCGACATCCCGTTCGGCGAGGTGCGCGTGAAGTTCGGCGGGGGGACCGCGGGCCACAACGGCCTCGGCTCGATCGTGAACCACCTCGGCACGAAGGACTTCGCACGGGTCCGCGTCGGGGTCGGCCGTCCCCCCGGCACGAAGGGCGCCGCCGGGCACGTACTCGCGGGCTTCTCCGCGGGTGAGCGCAAGGAGCTCCCCTTCCTGCTCGTCGCCGCGGCCGACGCAGTCGAGTCGATCGTCTCCCACGGCGTCGAGCGAGCCATGAACGAGTTCAATACACGCCCCAAAGCCTGAGAAGATCGGTGCCGAAGTGGCATCGCTCGCACCCCTTTTAGACCTCCTTCCCGACGAGCGCGTCCGAGCGCTCCTGTCCGCGCGCGGCGCGATCACGGTCCCCGATCCCGCGCGCCCGTTCGTGCTCGCGTCGCTCGTGCGTCATCTCGACACGCCGGTGCTGGCGATCGCGGGTCGCGGCGAGGAGGCGGAGCAGCTCGCCCGCGACGTCCACGCGTTCCTCGGGCGCGACGGAGCCGAGGTCTTCCCCGGCTGGGAGGTGCTCCCCGGCGAGTCGATCGCGCCGTCGACCGACACGATGGGGCGCCGGCTCCATGCGCTGGCGCGGCTGCGGGCGGGGCACAAGTTCGTCGTCGTCACGACGGCGCAGGGCGCCACGCAGCTCGTGGCGCCTCCGGGTGACGTCGAGCTGATCGAGATCCGTCCGGGCGGCACGGTCGACCTCGACGACATCTCGGGACAGCTCGTCGGCATGGGCTACGAGCGCAACTACATCGTCGAACGGCGCGGCGAGTTCGCCATCCGGGGCGGGATCCTCGACGTCTTCCCGCCGTCGTCGGAGCGGCCCGTGCGCGCGGAGCTGTGGGGGGACGAGGTGACGTCGTTGCGCCAGTTCGCGCTGGCGTCGCAGCGGTCGCGTGAAGAGGTCGCGTCCGTGTCGATCTCTCCGTGCGTCGAGAGCGCCCCCGCAGGCGACGGCGTCGCGCTCACGAGCTTTTTTCCGAAGGACGC
>DASQEJ010000053.1:0-9801 GCA_035633715.1 Actinomycetota bacterium
CCCTCGCGCATCTTCGTGAAGCTCAACGAGAAGTAGATCGTGAGGACGAGCACGGTCAGCCCGTTGAAGAGGCTGGCGAGCACCGATCCCGCGACCCCCAGCACGGTCCCGAACGAGCTCCCTATCTGAGAGGGGATGTCCTTCGTCGCGTCCTGCAGGCGCTCGGCGATGTCCTGCTCCGAGACGTATTCGCGGATGCGCTCGTTGTTCTGGGCCAGGTCCTGCACGTACTCGGGGAGGTTCGTGGCGAACTCGGTCACCTGCTCGACGAGCGGGGGCACCACCGCGGCGAAGAACCCGGCGAGGAACGCGACGACGCCGAGAAGGATCACGGCGACCGCCTGCCCCCGCTTCATCCCCCATCCCTGGAGCCGGCGGATCGCGGGGTCCATCCCCACGGCGAGGAACAACGCGATGAACACCAGCATGAGCAGGCTGCGCAACGCGTAGAGGCAGTAGATGAGCAGGAGCGCCGCGGCGACGACGAAGACGTTGCGGAAGACCATGCCCGCAGAGAATCGGTCCGGTGCCCGCCCCGCCATAGGGGGCAGCATACCGAGCGCTACGGAGCGGCGAGGTGCTTTCGGACCAGCGCGAGGAGCGCGTCCTGCTTGAACGGCTTGATGAGGTAGTCGTTCGACCCGATGACCTCGGCCTTGCGAAGCGTCGGAGGGCTCGAGTGCGCGGACATCATCACGACGGGCGTGGCGGCGAGCTCGGGCGTCGCCTTCAACGTCTTGAGGACCTCGAAGCCCTCGGCGTCCGGGAGGCGGATGTCGAGCAGGATCAGCCGCGGCCTGACGGCCAGCGCCTGCCGTATCGCTTCGGCCGCGGTCGACGCCTCCTCCACGTCGTAGCCGTTGCCCTCGAGGGTCATCCGGACGAGCAGCCTGAGATCGGGCTCGTCGTCCACGACGAGGATCCTGTCGGTCACTCGGCGCTCCTGAGCTTCACGCAGAAGCGAGCGCCGGTCGGCTGCAACGGCTCGTGCCAGATCTCACCGCCGCACGCCTCGACGAGCATCTTCACGATCGCCAGCCCGAGGCCCGAGCCTCCGATGGCCGAGGAGGTCGAGCCACGGGAGAACGGTTGGAAGAGGTCGCCGAGGAGCTCGTCCTCCACGCCCGGCCCGTCGTCGGTCACCGTCAGGATGACGTCGCCGTTGCGCCGGGCGCCGCTCAGCGAGATGTTCGGCCCCCCGTACCGGTACGCGTTCGTGAGGAGGTTGGTGACGACCTGGTCGAGGCGGTGCTTGTCCGCGAGCGCCATCGGGGTGTCGGTGACCTCGACCTCGACGCTGCGTCCGTCCGGCGGCGGCGTGCTCGCGACCACCTCGTGAGCGAGCGAGTCGATGCTGACCGGCTCGATGTCGACGGTGACCTGACCCGCCTGCAGCTTCGAGAGGTCGAGGAGGTTCTCGATCAGCACGGCGAGGCGGTCGCCCGAGCGCGTCATCGCGTCGAACATCGTCTGGAGCTTCGCCTCGTCGAGCCGGTGGCGCGCCCGCGAGAGCATCTCGACGAAGCCGAGCAGCGACGTGAGCGGGGTCCGCAGCTCGTGGGCCGCGTTCGCGATGAAGCGCTCGCGCAACGCCTCCTGCTCGCGCTGCTCGGTCACGTCCTGGAGCGTCCCGATCATCCGTATCGGCGACCCGCTCTCGTCGCGGATCACGCGGCCCCGCGTGTGGACGATCACCGTCGACCCGTCACGGCGGATGAACCGGTGCTCGTAGTCGAGTGGCGTGCCGTGCTCGAGCGCCTCGTCCGACTTCTCGTTCACGAGCGTCCTGTCCTCCGGGTGGACGTGCTCGCTGTAGACGTCGCCGGTCGGCACGAACTCGCCGGGCTCGAAGCCCAGCATGCGGTACATCTGGTCCGACCACGTGAGGCGATTGGGCACGATCTCCCACTGCCAGCTCCCGAAGCGCGCGATCCGCTGGGCTTCGAGCAGCTGCTCCGTGAGGTCCCTCTCGCGACGAGAGTGCTCCGTGCGCGCCAGCGCCAGGTCCGCGAGCAGCGCGAGGCGCCGCAGCTCGTCCATCTCCTCCTGCCCGAAGAACGGCGTGTACGGGCTCGTGACCACCACGAGCTTGCCGGAGCGCATCGGCACCGTGATCGTCCCGGCCCCCGTGGGCGCGGTCTCGTCGCCGCCGTTGCGGAACTGCGCCGCGAGGTCGGCGGCTTCCGCAGGGGCGAGGCCGTGCACGCCGGTCACCGCGCCGTCCCTGTCGAGGACGAGAGACCCGCGTCCTGCAGCGAGCTCGGTCACCTCGGGCAGCAGCACGTCGGTGATGTCCGACGGGGACAACGCCTCCATGAGGGCGAACTCGGCCTCTTGGAGCCGGCCGCTTCCCTGTTGCCGCCATGCGTTCCGCACCAGCGCGGGCGGAGCGAAGCCGAGCAAAAAGAAGGGGCCGGTCGCGAGCGCGAGCAACGCCGTCCCGATCTGGACGCCGGTCACGTCTTCGCTCGTCGGCGCAACCCCGGCGATGACGAGCGTGATCGCGAGGCCCGCGGATCCGATGCTCATGGTGCGCATCCGCCGGCGCGCGACCGTCGGCTGGCCGCGCCCGGCCCGCCACAGCCGGTACGTGACCGCGCCGAGCAGGATGACCCACTGTGTCAGCAACAGGTAGATGTAGGCCTGGAACGGCGCGGTGCGCGCTTCGTTCTCCTCGGGGAAGTGGTCGAGCAGGAACGTCGCCACGATCGTGCCCGCCGTGAGCACCGCGGCCGCGACCTCGAGGACGCGGCCCGGCGACTCGAACGAAGCCATGAACCTGAACAGGAAGTAGGGGAACAGGACCAGCACGGCGATCAGGAGGCGCTGGGCGAGGTCGACGCTTGCGCTCGTGTCGTCCTCGGGGATGAACTCGCCCGCCACGATCACGACCGCGAGCACGCCGAACGTCGCGGCCACCCATCCCGCCGGCTCGCCGCCGCGCCTGCGCCATTGGATCAAGGCGATGACGCCCAGCCCCACGTACAGGGCGAGCTGCACGTAGCCGAGGACCTCGTGGAGCCTCTCCAGGACGTTCTCCGATCTCGGGGGCAGGCCAGAGCCTTGCCGATTCTAGGTTCGATCGCAGGCGGCCGTGAGGATTCGGCCGCCGTGGCGTGGGCAGGATGACGCCATGGCGTTTCGGGAGCTCCTGGGAATAGAGATAGACGAGCGCGGCGACGGCCGCGCGAAGCTCCTATTCCGGGCGAAAGAGGAACACCTCAACGACGGAGGGATCGTCCACGGCGGCGCGATCGCGACGCTCGCCGACTGCGCGATGGGATCCGCCGTCGCGTCGACCCTCGACGACGGCGAGCAGCCGGTGACGGTCGAGGTGAAGGTCAACTACCTCGAGCCGGGCGAGCTCGGGACCCTCGTGGCCGAGGCTCACGTGCGCAGGAAGGGCAAGCGCTTCACGGTCCTCGAGGCCGAGGTGACCCAGCAGGAAACGGGCGAGCACGTCGCCTACGCGACGGCGACGTTCACGATCCTGCAGACCTGAACCCCCGCGCGGATACGTTGACGCGGTGACCGATCCCAAAAAGCGCGTTCCGGCCGACCTCGCCAAGTCCATGAAAAAGGTTCGGCAGCCCGCGTGGGTCGAGCCGATGCTCGCCACCCTGACGAAGGACTACTTCTCCGATCCCGCGTGGGTGTTCGAGCCGAAGCTCGACGGCATCCGCTGCATCGCGTACAAGCGCGGCGCGTCGGTGAAGCTCCTGTCCCGGAACCGGCTCGACCTGACCGCGACCTATCCCGCGGTCGCGGACGCGCTCGCCGCGCAGCCCGGCGACTTCGTGGCCGACGGCGAGGTCGCCGCCGTCAAGGGAGACGTCACCAGCTTCTCGCTGCTCCAGCAGGTGCATCGCCAGAAGGTCCCTGTCGTGTACTTCTGCTTCGACCTCATGCACCTCGGCGGATACGACCTGACCGCGCTCCCGTTGACGGCCCGCAAGGACCTTTTGCAGAGCTCGCTCGGCTTCGACGAGCCGCTGCGATACGTGAGCCACGTCGACGACGAAGGCGAGGCCTACTACCGCGAGGCGTGCAAGCGCGGCTGGGAGGGACTGATCGCGAAGCGCGCGGCCGGCCGCTACGTGCAGGGTCGCTCGAAGGACTGGCTGAAGTTCAAGTGCTCGTTCGAGCAAGAGCTGGTGATAGGTGGCTTCACGGACCCCGAAGGGGCGCGCTCGCACTTCGGCGCGCTGCTGCTCGGCTACTACGAGGGCCGCGACCTCCGCTACGCGGGCAAGGTCGGCACCGGCTTCACCCAGAAGACCCTGGCCGACCTCCACGCGCGCATGGCGCCGCTGGAACGTCCGGACTCGCCGTTCGCCGGCAAGCCACCGGTCCGCAAGGGCGCGCACTGGCTCGCGCCGAAGCTCGTCGCGCAGATCGGCTTCAGCGAGTGGACGACCGACGGGAAGTTGCGCCACCCTCGTTTCCTCGGCCTGCGAACGGACAAGAAAGCCCGACAAGTCGTACGGGAGGTCTGACAACGGTGCCGGATCCGAAGCTGTGGGGCGTCGCCCCCGGATACGTCGACGCGCGGGAGCAATGGAAGGAGACCCCGCGCGAGACGACCGCGGCCGTCCTCGACGCGATGGGGGCCGAAGACGACGCCCCGCCGGAGTCACCGGTCGTCGTGGGCCACCCGGGAAAGGACATCGACCTCGGCGACGCCGTGGAGGTCCGGTTCGAAGAAGGCGGGTCCGCAGCCGTCGACGGCTCCCTCCCGCCGGACGCGCCGTTCGGCTACCACCGCTTGATCGGGCGCGACGGGGACGAGCGAGACCTGATCCTGAGCCCCGGCAAGTGCCACCTTCCCGCCGGTCTTCGTGCGTGGGGATGGGCCGTCCAGCTCTACTCCGCGCGCTCGACGCGCAGCTGGGGCATCGGCGACCTCGGGGACCTCGGCGAGCTGGCGCGGTGGGCGCGCGGCTCGGGGGCCGACGTGTTGATGGTCAACCCTCTCCATGCTCCTCAGCCCGGCCCCCAGCAGCCGAGCCCCTACTTCCCGTCGAGCCGCCGCTGGCGCAACCCGCTGTACGTCAGGATCGAAGACGTCCCCGGGGCCGCCGAGGTCCTCGACGACTTCGACGACCTGGCGACGCGTGGGCGCAAGCTGAACGCCGGCGACCGCATCGACCGCGACGAGGTCTACCGCCTGAAGATGGAGGCTCTCGAACGCCTGTGGCGGGCGCGGGGTGACGACGCCGGCTTCCACGCGTTCCGCGAACGCCACGGCGCGTCGCTCACGGACTTCGCGACGTACATGGCGCTCGTCGAGCATCACGGCGGCGGCCCCGCGACGTGGCCGGCGAAGCACCGCGACCCGGCGCGTCCCGCGGTGAAGAAGTTCCGCGTCGAGAACGAGGAGCGGGTGCTGTTCCACGAGTGGGTGCAATGGCTCCTCGAGCGCCAGCTCCTGTCGGCGGCGGACGAGATCGGGCTCGTGCACGACCTCGCCATCGGCGTCGACCCCGAGGGCGCGGACGCGTGGCTGTGGAGCGACGTGTTCGCCCGCGGCGTCACGGTCGGCGCGCCGCCGGACCTGTTCAACTCGCACGGCCAGAACTGGGGCCTTCCGCCGTTCGATCCGTGGAGGCTTCGGAGCGCGGGCTACCGGCCGTACGTCGAGACGCTGCGCGCGAACCTCGTGGGCGCGGCCGGCATCCGGGTCGACCACGTGCTCGGGCTCTTCCGGCTCTTCTGGATCCCGGAGGGGACCGGGCCGACCGACGGGACGTACGTGCGCTACCCGTACGGCGACCTGCTCGACATCCTCGCTCTGGAGAGCCACCGCGCGGGGGCCTTCGTCGTCGGCGAGGACCTCGGCACGGTCGAGGACGTCGTGCCGGAGGAGATGGGCGCGCGCAACATGCTGTCGTACCGGCTGCTGTGGTTCGACGAGCGTCCCGACGAGTATCCGGAGCTGTCGCTCGCGGCGATCACGAACCACGACCTCCCGACGGTCGCCGGGATGTGGACGGGCGAGGACCTCGAGGAGCAGCGCGCGCTCGGGCTCGACCCGAACGAGGAGGCCGAGGCCGACGTGCGCGAGCGCTTCCGCAAGGCCGCGCGTCTGCGCGACGACGCGGCCCCCGCCGACGCGGTCAGAAAGGCGCACTCGCTGCTCGCGAAGTCGTCCAGCGCCGTCGTCGTCGCCACGCTGGAGGACGCTCTCGAGGTGCGGCGGCGCCCGAACCAGCCCGGCACGACGGACGAACGTCCGAACTGGTCGATGCCGCTGCCGGCGCCGATCGACGACCTCGACGAGCGTCCGCTCGTGAAGAGCGTCGCACGGACGCTGGCGCGGGGACGCCGCACCGCCCGCTCCACGGCTGCCGCGAGCGAGACGGAGGTCGGCCACGGGTACGCGCAGCTGTCGGAGGTGAAGCTCCACTACGCGGAAGCGGGGGCCGGGCCGCTCGTCGTGATGCTCCACGGCTACCCCGAGTTCTGGTACTCGTGGCGCCACCAGATCCCGCACCTCGCCGAGCGCGGGTTCCGCGTAGTCGCTCCCGACATGCGCGGCTACAACCTGTCGGACAAGCCGGAAGGCGTCGGCTCGTACCGGATCCAGAGCCTCGTCCGCGACGTGCGCGAGCTGATCGAGCACTTCGGGGCCGAGCGCGCCCACGTCGTCGGCCACGACTGGGGCGGCGTGGTCGCGTGGTACTTCGCGATGGCGCATCCGGTCCTGCTAGGCAGGCTCGCGATCCTGAACTCACCGCACCCACAGCGATTCGTCCGTTCGATGAGCCCCGGCCAGATGCTGCGCAGCTGGTACATCGGGTTCTTCCAGATCCCGTGGCTGCCCGAGCGGGTGCTGTCGCGCAACGACTTCGCGGCGCTGCGGGGGGTCTTCGGCCACGACCCCGAGAGGCCGGGCGCGTTCACGGCGGACGACGTCGAGCGGTACGTCGAGGCCGCGCGCCGCAGCGACGGTCTCCGCTACCCGATCAACTACTACCGGGCGCTACTGCGGCCGAACCCGTTGCCCGCGCTTCGCTGGCGCGTGATCGAGCGGCCGGTGCAGGTGATCTGGGGCGAGCGGGACCGCGCGCTGTCGTCGTCGCTGGCCGACCCGGATCCGTCGTGGGTGCCCGACGCCCGCGTGCAGCGCCTCCCGGAGGCGAGCCACTGGGTCCAGCAGGACGCGCCGGCGAAGGTCAACGAGACGCTGACGGCGTTCCTGTCCGGACGCGACTAGCTACCAGGCAGGAGGGTCGCTGGCGGGGAACGAGTCCTTGGACTCCTTGTCGGCCTTCTCGTCGTCGGTGGGCTCGCTCCCCGACTCGTCGTCGGGCGGCATCGAGCCCGGAGGGATCCGCTCGGTCGACTCGGTGGTCTCGCCCTGCTGCTCGCGCTCCTCCACGGCCCGCTCCTCTCGCTCGTCTTCGTCTGCGCAGTTCCTACCCGAAGACGCTACGTCGACTCGCAGTTGACCGTGGTCTCGCCCTCCCGGCAGGTGTCCGTCTCCGGCCCCCCGTCGAGGTAGTCGGTCCCCAGGCCCCCGTCGAGCAGGTCGTCGCCGCCCTTGCCCTCGATCACGTCGCCGCCCGGGCCGCCGAAGAACGAGTTCGGTCCCTCGTCGCCCCTGAGGAAGTCGGTCGTGGACGAGCCCTCGACGCCCTCGAGCGCGAGCAGGTTGTCGGAGCCGGAGAGCTGGCCGGTCGCGAAGCCCGCCTCGAGGTCGACGGTCACCGGCGTCGTCACGGTCGCGTACGTCGCGATGTCGTGGCCGTTGCCTCCTTCGAGCACGTCGTCGAACGTCCCGCCGTCGAGGACGTCGTCGCCGTCGCCCCCCGAGAGCTGGTCGACGCCGTCGCGCCCGACGAGCCGGTTCGTGCCCGCGTCACCGGTGAGGAAGTCGGGCTTGACGCCGCCGGACAGGTTCTCGACGGCGGTGATCGTGTCGACCCCCATCCCTTCGGCGGTCCCCGCCGACAGGTCGGCGAAGACCTTCTTCTTCGCGTCGAGGAAGTCGAGCGTGTCCGTGCCCGGTCCGCCGTCGTAGTGGTCGTCGTTCAGGCCCGCGTAGAAGAGGTCGTCTCCGGCGTCGCCGCGCACGACGTCGACTCCGCCGAAGTCGTAGATCGTGTCGTTGCCGTCGCCGCCGTTCGTGACGTCGTCGCCGTAGTTCGCCTCGAGGAGGTCGTCGCCGCCGGCGCCGTCGATCGTGTCGTCGCCGCTCAGCCCGAGGATGTGGTTGACGCCCGCGTCACCGGTGAAGACGTCGTCGAAGATCGACCCGGACAGGTTCTCGATCCCGGTCAGCGTGTCGTCCCCCTGCCCGGTCGCCTGGGTCGTCGTGAGGTTCGCGGTGACGGGCCCCGCCGCGCTCGCGTAGTCGACGAGGTCGAGCCCGTCGCCGCCCTCCATCGTGTCGTTGCCGTTGCTCCCGACGAGGACGTCGTCGCCTCCGGCCGCGTCGATCACGTCGTCTCCGGAGCGGCCCGTGATGTGGTTCAGCTGCTCGTCCCCGGTGAGCGTGTCGGCGTAGCCGGAGCCGAGCAGGTCCTCGACCTCGAGGAAGCTGTCGGTGCCGTGCCCCGTCGAGACTCCGGTCGCGATCGACGCGGTAACCGGGCCGGGGGCCGTGCCGAAGTCGACGGCGTCGTAGCCGAGCCCGCCCAGAAGGACGTCGTCGCCGGCGCCGCCGTCGAGCGAGTCGCCGAAGAACACGCCGAGGGCCGGGTCGGCGTACTCGTTCCCGCCGATCAAGGTGTCGGTGCCGGCGCCGCCGCGCAGGGTGTCCTCTCCACCGAGGCCCTTCAGCTCGTTCGCGTCTGCGTTGCCGATGAGCGTGTCCGTCCCGTTCGTCCCGTCGACGTCTTCGATGTCTTCGAGGACGTCCTCGCCGCTGCCGCTCGCAGTGCCGACCTCGAGGTTCACGATCACGTTGTAGCCCTCGGAGAACGTGACGCGATCCCGCCCCTCACCGCCGGCGATGTAGTCGTCCCCGCCTCCGCCGTCGACGAGGTCCGCGCCGCCGAACGCCCTGATCGAGTCGTCCCCGCTCCTGCCGAACAGGCGATTGGCGGCGCCGTCGCCGCGGATCGTGTCGTCGTAGTACGACCCGTAGACGACCTCGATGCCGCTCAGCCGGTCGCTTCCTTCCTTGCTGCGCGCTCGCCCTCCGGCGAGGTCGACGTCGGCGCCGCGCTCGAGCTTGCGGTCGGAGTAGTCGAAGACGATCGTGTCCAGGCCCCCGCGCGCGTCGACGTCGTCGTCGCCCATGCCGGGCGAGAAGTAGTCGTTGTCGGGCCCTCCGCTAAGCGTGTCGTCCCCGTCTCCGCCCGCGAGGTAGTTGACGCACGGGCTGCGGCGACGCCCCCCGGTGGGCTCGCAGCGCCCCGCGTCGAGCACGTCCTTGCCGTCACCACCGCTCAGGCTGTCGGCGTTGACGCCTCCTATCAGCCTGTCGGGCCCGGCGGCGCCGTCGAGCCGGTTCGCGCCCTTGCCGCCCGACAGCAGGTCGGCGCCCTCGTTCGCCTGCAAGCTGTCGTTGCCGGCGTTGCCGTAGAGGAAGTCGCTGCCCTGGCCGCCGCGCAGATAGTCGGCGGCGGTCCCGCCGGAGACGTGGTCGTGTCCTTCCGCGCCCTGGATGCGGTCGTTCCCCTTGTTGCCGCAGAGGAAGTCCTCGCCCGCCAGGCCCGAGATCGTGTCGTTGCCGCCTCGCCCGACGATCACGTCGGTGCCGGGCGTCCCGGTGAGGGTGTCGGGCCCGTTCGTCCCGACCTTCGTGGCGCGCCTGCCGAAGCACTCACGTGACGGCGCGGCCGAGGCCGGCGC
>DASQEJ010000054.1:0-4591 GCA_035633715.1 Actinomycetota bacterium
GCGGCCGCTACGAGAGGCATTTGAAACCCCTCAGCCGTCGAGGAGCCGGGCGGCCACGACCTCGCGGTGGCGCGCCCCCGGGCCCTCGAACGAGTCGATCCACTGCGCCCTCTTGTAGTAGCGGTGCAGCACGTGTTCCCACGTGAACCCGATGCCGCCGTGGACCTGGATGGCCTTCTCGCACGCGATCACCGCCGCCTCCCCTGCCGCCGACTTCGCGGCCGCCACCGCCGCGGGGGCCTGGTCGTCGTGCTGGTCGACGCACCACGCGGCCCAGTACGCGAGCGAACGCGCGAGCTCGACAGCCATGTACGCGTCGGCGACCTGATGCGACACGGCCTGGTACGCGCCGATCGGCTTGTCGAACTGCTTGCGCTCGCCGACGTAAGAGCGCGCCATGTCCACCGCGGCCGAGGCCACCCCTACGGCTTCGATCGCGAGGCCCGCGAGCGTCCGGAGCCGAACCCCTGCGAGGACGCGCTCCGCCTCCCCCGGCGCCGTCACGAGCTCGGCCGGCGCGCCGGTGAGCTTCAGCCTTCCCAGACGCCTCGTCGCGTCGACCGTCGGCAGCCCGGCCACCTCGACGCCGTCTCCCGACGTCTCGACGACCCACAGCCCGAGGCCTTCCGGCGCTCGGGCTACGACCACGGCGAAGCCGCCGGCAGCGAGATCTGGGACGACGTCCTTGACCCCGTCGAGCCGCCAGCCGTCCCCGTCGGCAGTCGCCTTCGTCCCGGCGGAGCCGAGGTCGGCGAACAGATAGGGACCGTCGGGCTCCGCCCACGCAAGCGTCCCCGCCTCGCCCGCGACGATCCGCTCGATGTAGTCGCGGCGGGAGCGCAGCGCCGACGCGGCCAGCGTCACAGACGTGAGGTAGGGGCCGGGGTACAGAGCCCTGCCGAGCTCCTCGATCACTACGGTCTCGGCGAGGAAGCCCATCCCCGCGCCGCCGACCTCCTCGGGGAACGAGATACCGGTCCACCCGAGCTCGGCCATCTCGGTGAGCGACGCCGGGTCCCAGCCCTCGTCGCTCGTCGCGAGCTCCGCGACCCTGCCCTCGGGCAACCGGTCGCGCGCCCACGACGCGACCGCGTCGCGGAGCATCTGCTGCTCCTCGGAGAAGGCGAAGTCCACTAACGGCTCCTCGGGAGGCCGAGCACGCGCTCCGAGATGATGTTGCGCAGCACCTCGGACGTGCCGGCCTCGATCGTGTTGCCGCGGCTGCGCAGCTGCTGGTACTGCCAGTAGCCGTTCCACGGCCCCTCGGGTCCCTCCATCTGCGCGCGGGGGCCGAGGATCTCGAGCGCGAGCTTCGTCAGCCGCTGGTTGGACTCCGACCAGTGGAGCTTCGCGATGCTCCCTTCGGGCCCCGGCACGCCGGTCTTCACGAGCCCGGTCAGCGCGCGGTAGTTCGTGAAGCGCAGCTCCTGGAGCTCGATCCACTGCTGCGCGATGCGGTCGCGGAACAGCGGGTCCTCCGACGCGAGCCGTCCGTTAGTCCGCGTCTCCTTCGCGAGCGCGACGAGGTTCTTCACCTGCACCTCGAGCCGCGCCGTCAGCGCGAACCCGAGCGTCCCGCGCTCGTGCATCAACGTCGTCATGGCCACGCCCCAGCCCCCGTCGACCTCGCCGAGCACGTTCGCGGCCGGGACCCTGACGTCGGTGAAGAAGATCTCGTTGAACTCGGGGTCGCCGGTGATCTGCCGCAGCGGCCGCACCTCGACGCCCGGCGCGTGCATGTCCGCGAGCAGATACGTGATCCCCTTGTGCTTCGGCGCGGAGGCGTCGGTGCGCACCATCAGGATGCAGTGGTCGGCGATGTGGGCGAACGACGACCACACCTTCTGGCCGTTCACGACGAAGTCGTCGCCGTCGCGCTCGGCCCTCGTCCTCAGCGACGCGAGATCGGACCCGGAGCCCGGCTCCGAGAACCCCTGGCACCAGACCTCCTCGCCGGACAGGATCTTCGGGAGGTAGCGGGCCTTCTGCTCGTCGGTTCCGTGGACGATGATCGTCGGCCCCGCCATCCCGAGCCCGATGATCCCGATGTGCTCCGGCGCCTCGGCCCGCGCGATCTCCTCCAAGAAGATCGCCTGGTGCGTGTAGGGCGCCCCGGCGCCGCCGAACTCCTTCGGCCACGTCAGGCCCGCGTAGCCGCCTTCGAAGAGCCTGCGCGCCCACTCGCGCGACGTCTCCTCCTCGCCGCGGCCGCTGGACGGGCCGCGAGACGACCAGCCTTCGGGGACGTTGGCGTCGATCCAGGAGCGGAGCTCGGCGCGGAAGGCGGCCTCTTCGGGGGTGTCGCGGAAATCCACGGCGGCATCTTAGGGCGGTCTCGCCCCACCGCCGAATGGCCGAAACGGGTGAGAAAAGTTGCCGTTCGGGAGTAGGCTCTGGCTTCGGCCGCAGGGTGGCGGCCCAGTCGTTCCTCGGGGGGACCTCGGTTGCCCGCGAGCACATACAAAACCGGGTGGAGACAATGCTCGAGACCGAGATCAGCATCAAGAACCTCACCAAGTCGTTCGGCGCCCAGACGGTCCTGGAAGACATCACGCTGGACATCCCCAAGGGGAAGATCACGCTGCTGCTCGGCCCGTCCGGGACGGGCAAGTCCGTCTTCCTCAAGCACCTCGTCGGCTTGCTGAAGCCCGACCGCGGCGAGATCTGGATCGACGGCAAGAACGTGCCCGCCCTGAACGAGAAGGAGCTCTTCGAGGTCCGGCGCAAGTTCGGCGTGCTGTTCCAGGACGGGGCGCTCTTCGGGTCGATGAACATCTTCGACAACGTCGCCTTCCCGCTGCGGGAGCACACCCGCAAGAAGGAGTCCGAGGTCAGGCAGATCGTCGACGAGAAGCTCGGGATGGTCGGCCTCACCGGGGCCGAGAAGAAGCTCCCGGGCGAGATCTCCGGCGGGATGAAGAAGAGGGCCGGGCTCGCACGCGCCCTCGTCCTCGACCCCGAGATCGTCCTGTTCGACGAGCCCGACTCCGGCCTCGACCCCGTCAGGACCGCGTTCCTCAACGAGCTGACGATGGACCTGAACCGGCAGCTCAAGGCGACGTTCATCGTCGTCACCCACGACATCGCGACGGCCCGCAAGGTGTCGGACTTCATCGGGATGCTCTACCGCCGCAACCTCGTGCGGTTCGGGCCCGCCCGGGAGATGTTCGAGTCCGAGATCCCGGTGGTGCGCCAGTTCCTGTCCGGCGACACCGAGGGCCCGATCGGCATGTCCGAAGAGAAGGACGCGACCAAGGGCATCACGAGCTCGTCCGGCATGACCGCCGACGAGACGGAGGAGATGGAGCGGGACGCAGGTGCACCCGCAGACGGCGACGGTCAGCGCGAGGAAGCCACGGCCGTCCGGAGAAAGAGCGTCTAGCAATGGGATCGATGCGGACCCTCGTCGTCGAGACGGGGAACATGTTCGCCATCACGCTCGAGGCCTTCCGGATCATGTGGAAGCCGCCTTACCCGTGGCGCGAGTTCGTGCGCCAGTCGTGGTTCATCGCGAGCGTCTCGATGATCCCGGCCGTGCTCGTGTCGATCGCCTTCGGCGCCACGATCGCCCTCCAGGTCGGCAACGTCGCCCGTCAGCTCGGGGCGGAGTCGCAGACGGGGGCCGCGATGGTGCTGGCCGTCGTCAGGGAGGCGGCGCCGATCGTGGCCGCGCTGCTGATCGCGGGGGCCGGCGGGTCCGCCATGTGCGCCGACATCGGCAGCCGCAAGATCCGCGACGAGATCGCGGCGATGGAGGTGCTCGCCGTCAACCCGATCGCGACGCTCGTCGTGCCCCGCATCTGGGCCGCGGTCTTCGTCGCCATGCTCCTCGACGGCTTCGTCTCGGTCGCCGGGATCCTCGGCGGCTACTTCTTCAACGTGATCATCCAAGGAGGTACGCCTGGTGCGTATCTCGCCTCGTTCTCGTTACTCGCGCAGACCGCGGACCTCATAGTCGCGATCATGAAGGCCGGGGTGTTCGGCCTCGTCGCGGCCATGGTCGCCGTGTATTTCGGCTTCTACGCGAAGGGCGGGCCGAAGGGCGTCGGCGACGCGGTCAACCGCGCGGTCGTCGTGACGTTCATGCTGATCTTCTTCGTCAACTTCATCCTTACCGCGCTGTACTTCGCGATCGTCCCGCAGAAGTTCGGATAGGAGCTAGATGGCAACGCAGGCCGGCCGCGTGACGAGGACGTTCGGCGCCCCCGGGCGCTTGGTGACCCGCGGGATCGACGGGCTCGCCAACATCGGCGAGCAGCTCTCGTTCATGGCGAAGTCGCTGTGGGACATGATCTTCGCCATCCGCCACACCGGCGAGACGGCGCGGCTCATCTCCGACATCACCCTCGGTTCGGGCGCCTTGATCGTCGGCGCGGGGACGGCCGGGGTCATCTTCTTCATGGCGTTCTTCACGGGGACGCAGGTCGGGCTCGAGGGCTTCAAGGGCCTCCAGCTGATCGGGGCCGAGGCGTTCACCGGGTTCGTCTCGGCCTTCGCCAACACCCGCGAGATCACGCCGCTGATCGCCGGCGTCACGCTCGCGGCGCAGGTCGGAGCGGGATTCACCGCCGAGCTCGGGGCGATGAGGGTC
>DASQEJ010000055.1:0-1555 GCA_035633715.1 Actinomycetota bacterium
CCGGGCCCGTGCGCGTACGTCTGGTCCTGCAGCGGGCACTCGCCGGCGCGGTCGCAGATCGGGCAGTCGAGCGGGTGGTTGATCAGGAGGAACTCGAGCATGCCCTCCTGCGCGTCCACGGCCTCGGCGTCGACGGTGTTCACGTTCATGCCGTCGGCGACGGGCGTCGCGCACGCCGGGAGCAGCTTGTTCTGGCCCTCGACCTTCACGAGGCACATGCGGCAGACGGCGACGGACTTCATGCCGGGGTGGTAGCAGAAGCGCGGAACGAAGACGCCCATCTCCTCCGCGACGTCGATGAGCAGCCGGCCCTTCTCGGCCTCGACCTCGCGCCCGTTGATCTGCAGCGACACCCTCTCGACGGTCACTACTTCTCCCATCCGTCTGAGTCGATGCCGGCCGCGGGCTGCGACTCGATGCCGGCCTCGCCGAGCCCGGCTCCGGACTGCCGCGCCCCCACGAGCGTCCTGTGGTCGTCGCCGAACGGGCACCGGCCCTGGGCGACGTGCTCCTCGAACTCCTCGCGGAACAGCTTCACGTTGCTGCGCAGGGCCCACGACGCGGCGTCCCCGAGGGGGCAGAAGCTGCGGCCGTCGATCCCGTTGCAGATGTCGAGCATCAGGTCCATGTCCTCGGGCCGTCCCTCGCCGTGCTCGACGCGCTCGAGCACCTTCACGGCCCACCACGTGCCCTCGCGGCACGGCGTGCACTTGCCGCACGACTCGTGAGCGAAGAACTCGGTCGTCACGAGCGCGTTGCGCACCATGCACGTCGTGTCGTCCATGAACACGATGGCGCCGGAGCCGAGCATCGTGCCGGCCTCCTTCAACGCCTCGAAGTCCATCGCGACGTCGGTGGTCGTGAGCAGCGGCGCGCTCGCGCCGCCGGGGATGACGGCCTTGAGCGTCCGGCCGGGGAACAGGCCGCCGGCGAGCTTCAGGACGTCGGTCAGAGACGTGCCGAGCGGGACCTCGTAGTTGCCGGGCTTCTGCACGTGCCCCGAGACCGACAGCATCTTCGTGCCGGACGACTTCTCGGTCCCCCACTGCTTGAACCAGTCGGGGCCCTTCGCAACGATCGCCGGGAGCGTCGACAGGGTCTCGGTGTTGTTGATCACGGTCGGCTGCCCGTAGAGCCCCTTCACCGCGGGGAACGGGGGCCGCAGGCGGGGCTGTCCGCGGTAGCCCTCGAGAGAGTCCAGCAACGCCGACTCCTCGCCGCAGATGTAGGCGCCGGCGCCGCGGTGCAGCACGACGTCGAGGTCGTAGGACGAGCCGAAGATGCCCTTGCCGAGGAAGCCCTTGTCGTACGCCTCGTTCAGCGCTCGGTCCATGCGGCGCGCGCCGAGCGCGAACTCACCGCGGCAGTAGATGAAGGCCTTCTCCGCCTGGTTCGCCCACGCCGCGATGATGATCCCCTCGAGGAGCTGGTGCGGGTCGAGCTCGGCGAGCTCGCGGTCCTTGAACGTCCCGGGCTCGCCCTCGTCGTGGTTCACGACGACGTACTTCGGGAACACGTCCTTCGGCACGAACGACCACTTCACGCCGGTCGGGAA
>DASQEJ010000056.1:0-10593 GCA_035633715.1 Actinomycetota bacterium
ACCGGTGAGCCCTGGGACGCGACCATGCCGTGGTAGTCGTCGGGGTTCGTCTCGCGCCGGACGAGGATGACCTTCTCGCCCTTCTCGGCCCACTGCGACGCGTCCGCCGCGGTGAACACGACGCGGCCCACGGCCGCCCCCGGCGACGCGTTCAGCCCGGTCGCGATGGGGTCTCCGGCCTTGCGGGCGTCGGCCGTGATGCTCGGCTTGAACAGCTCGTCGAGCTTGCCCGCGGTGACTCGGTCGCGGACCGCGGTCTCGACGTCGATCAGGCCCTCGTCGACCATGTCGTTAGCGATCACCCACTCGGCGAGCGCGGTCCGCTTGCCGACGCGGGTCTGGAGCAGCCACAGCTTTCCCTGCTCGACCGTGAACTCGATGTCGCACATGTCCTTGTAGTGGCGCTCTAGCGCCTTCATGTGCTCCTGTAGCTCGGCCCACGCCTTCGGCTGGACCTTGCCCATCTCCGCCAGCGCGAGCGTGTTGCGGATCCCGGCGACGACGTCCTCGCCCTGCGCGTTCTCGAGGTAGTCGCCGTACGGGCGGTCCTCGCCGGTCGACGGGTCACGCGTGAACGCGACGCCGGTGCCCGAGTCCGCGCCCATGTTGCCGAACACCATCGCCTGGACGTTGACCGCGGTGCCGAGCGAGTCCGAGATCTTGTTGCGGCGCCGGTAGTCCTGCGCGCGCTGGTTGCCCCACGACTTGAACACGGCCTCGATCGCACCGATCAGCTGCTCCTCGGGCTTGTCGGGGAACCCATGTCCAGCCTTCTTCACGATGCCCTTGAACGTCTTGACGAGGGTCTTGAGGTCACGCACGTCGAGGTCAACGTCGTTGGTGACCTTCTTCTTGTGCTTCGCGTCTTCGAGCGCTTCCTCGAAGAGGTCCCCGTCGATGCCGAGCACCGTCTTGCCGTACATCTGGACGAGGCGGCGGTAGGAGTCCCAGGCGAACCGCTCGTCACCCGTCTGCTGCACGAGGCCCTCTACCGACTCGTCGTTCAGGCCTACGTTCAGAACGGTGTCCATCATGCCCGGCATCGAGAAGGGCGCGCCCGAGCGGACGGACACGAGAAGGGGGTCACGCTCGTCGCCGAGCCCGCGTCCCATCTTCTCCTCGAGGTACTTCACGTTCTCCCTAACCTCGACCTCGAGACCGTCCGGGAACTCGCCGCCGCTCTCGCGGTAGGCGTTGCAGGCCTCGGTCGTGATCGTGAAGCCCGGCGGCACCGGGAGGCCGAGGTTCGTCATCTCGGCGAGGTTGGCCCCCTTGCCCCCGAGCAGGTTCTTCTGGGACCTATCTCCCTCTTCGAATTGGTAGACCCACTTCGTTACCAAGCGCCGGACCCCCGTTTGTTCTGGCGTCCCGCCGAGGCGGCCCGCTGCTGTTGGTAGACCCACTTCGTCATTAGCCGGTGACCCCTCTCGAGTGTTAGTGGCCGAGCACCACGTCGACGGTCTTCTCCTCACCTTCCCCCAACGTGACCGGAGCCGAACCGCGGTGGCCGTGTGCGTCCCACGCGTTCAAAGACCACGACCCCTCGCTCACGTGGAACGCGTAGCGTCCGTCGTCGCCGACCATCACCTGCGTCACGACGTCGCCGGAGGAGTTGTGCAGCTCGACGGTCGCGCCGGAGGCGGGAGCGTCGTGGACCAGAACCTTGCCGCTGACCTTGCTGCGCATGGCTAGAACCTCTTTCGCAGGTATTCGACCAGGCCTTCCATGGGGATCCGCTCCTGTTCCATGGAATCGCGCTCGCGCACGGTGACCTGCCGGTCCTCGAGGGAGTCGAAGTCGACCGTCACGCAGTACGGGGTGCCGACCTCGTCCTGGCGCCGGTACCGCTTGCCGATGCTCTGCGTGACGTCGAGCTCGGTGACGAAGTGCGAGCGCACCTCGGCCGCGAGCTTCTCGGCGACGGGCATTAGGTCCGCGTGCTTCGAGAGCGGGAGCACGGCGACCTTCGTCGGGGCGAGGCGCTTGTGGAGCTTCAGCACCGTGCGCTTCTCGGTCTTGCCGCTCGCGGTCGGCGCCTCCTCCTCGTGGTACGCGTCGAGCAGGAACGCCATCGTCGGTCGCTCGACGCCCACCGCCGGCTCGATCACGTACGGGACGTAGCGCTCTTGCGTGTCGGGGTCGAAGTACGAGAGGTCCTGGCCCGAGTGCTCGGCGTGCGCCTTCAGGTCGAAGTCGGTCCGGTTCGCGATGCCCTCGAGCTCGGACCAGCCCATACCCGGGAACTCGTACTCGATGTCGTAGGTGCGCTTCGCGTAGTGCGACAGCTCGTCGGCCTCGTGCTCGCGCAGGCGGAGCTTCTCGGGGCTCATGCCGAGGTCCGTGTACCAGCGCATGCGCTCCTTCAGCCAGTAGTCCTGCCACTCGTCGTCGGTGCCGGGCTTGACGAAGAACTCCATCTCCATCTGCTCGAACTCGCGGGTGCGGAAGACGAAGTTGCCGGGCGTGATCTCGTTGCGGAACGAGCGACCCTGCTGGGCGATGCCGAACGGGATCCGTTTACGCGAGGTGGTCTGGACGGTCGCGAAGTCGACGAACATCCCCTGGGCGGTCTCGGGGCGCAGGTAGACGACGTGCGCCGAGTCCTCGACGGGGCCCATGTGCGTCTTGAACATGAGGTTGAACTGGCGGGGATCGGTCCACGTGTCCTTGGCGCCGCAGTCGGGGCACGCCTTGGCGAGGTCGAGGTGGTCGGCGCGGAACCGGTGGTGGCAGTTCGTGCACTCGACCAGGGGGTCGGTGAACGTCGCGACGTGGCCGGACGCCTCCCACACCTTGGGCGACATGAGGATGGACGCCTCGAGCCCGACGACGTCGTCGCGCTCGTGGACCATCGAGCGCCACCACTCGGCCTTCACGTTGCGCTTGAGCTCGACCCCGAGGGGCCCCCAGTCCCACGCGGAGCGCAAGCCCCCGTAGATCTCGCTGGACGGGAAGACGATCCCGCGCCGCTTGCACAGGTTGACGATCGTGTCGATGGTCACGCCGCTCATGCAGGGCATGATAGTCGGGTGGAACTTCCGCTAATCCTGACTGCGCTATAGACGGCGCCTGGGGGCTGCTCGCAGTCCTCGCACTGATCCTCGCGCACGCGTTCTTCGTCGCCGGTGAGTTCGCCCTCGTCGCCTCGGACAGGACCCGGGTCGAGCAGCTCGCGGAGGAAGGCAACCGGAGCGCCATCGCGACGCTGCACGGCCTGAGGACGCTGTCGTTCCAGCTCTCGGGGGCCCAGCTCGGGATCACGATCACGTCGCTGCTCGTGGGCTTCCTCGCCGAGTCGCTCCCGGTTCCCGTGGCCGTCGCCCTCGTCGCCGCGACCGCCTTCGAGATGGTCGTGGCCGAGCTCATCCCGAAGAACCTCGCGGTCGCCCGCCCGCTGCCTGTCGCGTTCTTCGTGGTGCGTCCGCTCATCGCGGTGAACCGGTTGTTCCGTCCGCTGATCCTGTTCCTCAACAACGCCGCGAACTGGACCGTCCGGAGGTTCGGCATCGAGCCGCAGGAGGAGCTGACGGCGGTGAGGTCGCTCGAGGAGCTCGACCTGCTCATCCACTCGTCGCGCGAGGAGGGGGCCCTCCCGAAAGAAGAGTTCGAGCTACTGGCGAAGTCGATCGAGTTCGGCAACAAGTCCGCGGACGACGCACTCGTCCCCCGCGTCGCGGTGGTGGCGTTGCAGGAGGACGACACCGTCGCGCGCATGTTCGAGGTCGCGGTCGAGCGCGGCTTGTCGCGCTTCCCCGTCTACGGCAAGGACCTCGACGACGTGACCGGCATCGTCTACGTGAAGGACGGCTACGCGCTTCCGCTCGACCGGCGCCCCTCGACGCCCGTGTCGGAGGTCATGCAGGAGGCGCTCGTGGTGCCGGAGTCGCGGCCGCTCGCGTCGTTGCTGCTCGAGATGCGCCGGCAGCGCAGGCACATGGCCGTCGTGGCGGACGAATACGGCGGGACGTCCGGGATCGTGACGATGGAGGACCTGCTGGAGGAGATCGTCGGCGACATCGAGGACGAGTACGACCCCTCGACCGGGACACGCCTCACGACCCCTCCCGAGGGCGTCCACCTGCTGTCGGGGCTCCTGCATCGCAGCGAGGTCGCCGACGCCACCGGGTTCGAGATGCCCGAGGGCCACTACGACACCCTCGCCGGCTTCCTGCTCGACCGTCTGGAGCGGATCCCCGAGAGCGGCGAGCACGTCTCCTACGACGGCTGGGAGTTCAAGGTCGTCGAGATGGACGGCCGGCGCATCTCGCAGGTGCTGTGCGTGGCGCCTCCGACGGGGCCGGACCACGACAACGACGGATCGCCTCGGCGATCCGCCAGAACCGGCGAGGGGGAGTCGTGACCGGCTGGTACCTCGCGATCGCAGTCGCGCTGCTGATCGCGAACGGCTTCTTCGTGGGGGCCGAGTTCGCCGTCATCGCGGCGCGCCGCACGAAGATCGACGGCCTGGCCGCGACGGGAGACTTCCGCGCCCGGCTCGCGCAGAAGTCGATCAAGGAGCTGTCGCTCATGCTCGCCGGCGTCCAGCTGGGGATCACGATGGCGTCCTTGGGCCTGGGGGCGGTCGCAGAGCCCGCCGTGGCGCACCTGATCGAGAACGCGCTCCATTCCGTGGCGGAGCTGCCCGAGGGTTTGCTGCACTCGATCTCGTTCGTCGTCGCGCTGACGATCGTCATCTTCTTCCACATGGTCATCGGCGAGATGGCGCCGAAGAACGTCGCGATCGCCGAGCCGGAGAAGACCGCGCTGTGGCTCGCCGTGCCCTTGCGCGTCTACGCGTTCTGCTTCCGTCCGTTCATCCGGTTCCTCAACGCGATCGCCAACGTCGGCACGAGGCTCTTCGGCGTCGAGCCGCAGGAGGAGAGGACCGAGGTCCACACCGCGGGTGAGCTGCGGGCGATGATCGCCGACTCCGCCCGTGAGGGCATGGTCGACGCGTTCGAGCACCGGCTGCTGTCGGGCGCGATCGGATTCGGGACGCGCGACGCGGCCTCGATCATGGTCCCGCGCACCGAGATGGTCGCGGTCCCCGCGACGGTCACGCCGGCGGAGCTCGAGACGCTGGTCCTCGAGTCCGGCCACTCGCGCTTTCCCGTCTACGCCGGCGACCTCGACAACGTTCTCGGCTTCGTCCACACCAAGGACCTGTTGAAGATCCCCGTCGGCGTGCGCGACGTCGCGCTCGACCGGAAGTGGATCCGGCAGATGCTCGTCGTCCCCGAGTCGCTGCGGCTCCACCCGCTGCTCGTCAACATGCGGCGGGAGCGCCATCAGTTCGCGCTGGTCGTCGACGAGCACGGCGGCACCGCGGGCGTCGTGACGCTGGAGGACCTCCTCGAGGAGCTCGTCGGCGAGATCCGTGACGAGTACGACTTCACCGAGGCGGGCGTCGAGCAGCTCAGCGAGCATCGGTTCCTCGTCCCCGGCAGCTATCCGATCTACGAGGCCGAGGAGCGGCTGGGCGTGGACCTGCCGCCGGGCGAGTACGAGACAGTCGCCGGATTCATCATGGATCGCCTGGGCCGGATCCCGAAGCGCAGAGACGTCGTCGAACACGGGGGCTGGCGGCTCAGGGTGCGCGCGATGCACCGCCGGCGCGTGGTGCAGGTGCTGATCGAGCCGGTCGACGCGGAGGCCGAGCCGGACCCGCGTTAGCCTCGCCGCCATGGACACCCAGAGGATCGCGGCCCCCGGCCGCGCGGCCCGCCCGCACGTCGTCCGCGGCGTCCTTTACCTAGCCGTCGCGGTCGCGGCGACCGTCGTCGCGAACCGGGGCCGGCTCTTCGACGACGCGACCGCGAAGGACATCACGCTCGCCCTCGCCGGCGCAGTGGTGCTGCTCGTGGCCGGCGTCGCCGCCACGCGCTCGTTCGCCCGTGCGGTGCGGCGGGCGATGGAGGAGCACGTCGGGGACCAGCGCGGCGCTGCCGTCGGCACCGTCATCACGTTCGTCGGCTACGCGACGGTGTTGCTGTCGACCCTGAGCGCGCTCGACGTCGACCTGCAGGGTCTGCTCCTCGGAGGCGCGCTCACCGGCGTGGTCGTCGGCATCGCGGCGCAGCAGACGCTCGGCAACTTCTTCGCCGGCCTCGTCCTGCTCATGGTCCGGCCCTTCAACCTCGGAGACCACGTCGTGCTGCGCTCGAGCCCCCTAGGCGGCGAGTACGAGGGCACGGTCACCGACATGAGCCTGTTCTACGTGCGGATGCTCACGAACCGGGGGCCGGTGGTCCTGCCGAACGCCGGGGTGCTCGCGGCGGCAGTGGGGCCGGGAGCACGCTCGGTCGATCCAGAGCCCGAGGGCGACGACCCGGGGACCGAAGGCGGGGGGCCGCCCACAACCGGCGCCTAGCGCGAACGGTAGAGGATCAGGTCGCCGCGGAGCAGCGGGTGACGGTCGGGTATACGAGGCGGCCGAACTCGTAGACGTCGGTAGCGCTGGTCGAGGCATCCCACGACAGCTCGGCGCCGACGACCGCGTCCACGCGGCGCGTGGTCTTCCCCCTCCACCTGAAGTCGATCGACCCCTCGTCGAGACGGGCACTCGCCGCAAATTTCCCGCGAGATGCGCCGGCGGCCTGGGAGACGGCGGCGGGCTGGAGGGCCGCGCCTTCGGCATCGAGCTCGAGGGTGGTCCGAGAGCGACCCCCGAGACCGCCCACCGTGAACGAGTGGACCCGGGTCACGTCGGGCGCGCTGTACAGCGACCCCTCGAGCCGTCGGAGACACCACCCGGGCCGAGGATCCACGGTCGCCTGAAACCACAGGGCTCCGTGGTCTCTCGCTACGTCGGTCTCGAGCGCGGGAACGTAGCCGAACCACCAGAGACACGTGTGGACCTCGGCGACCAAGCTGCGGCCTGCCAGGACCCGGCTCTCCTCACAAGACGACTCGCCCTTCTGGAGGACCGGCCCCTCGACCTCGGGAGCCGTGTCCGCCGCGGGCGCAGCGCCGGCGGGCGACGCGAGCATGACCATCGCCATCAGCGGCGAGACGACGAAACGCGCGGCACCCCGGAGACCGGACACATGAGGTGGTTCGCCGCCCGAGGACGCTCTCCTTCGCTCGAGGGTTAACCGTCTGTCGGCATGCTGATGACGCGAACCCGAGAAATGTTCGGGACACATCCCCGCGAACCGGGCACCCCTCCGAAGAAATGCGTAGAACCCCCTTCCTCGCACCCGACGCGACTGACTAGATGCGGGTGGGGTAACGGACGAGTCGAGGGGATGACAAGTGGCGGCTACAGACGATTGTCCACGCGCGCCGAAAGACCGGTTTCCGGACCTCTACCGCGACCATCTCCCGCGATTGATCCGGCTGCTCGTGCCGGTATTGCGGGATCGGACGCTGGCGGAGGACGTCGCGCAGGAGACGATGTCGAGGCTGATGACGCGGTTCGAGAGCCTCGACGTCTCGACACCGCTCTGGCCGTGGCTGAAGACCGTAGCCATGCGTCTGGCGATCGACCACTTGCGCCAGTCAGGTCGCGAGATCTCGTACGAACCCCACGACGTCCCGGACGAAGGCCTCGGCGGACGCGAAGACGACCACTGGTGCGAAGAGGGGCCGCAGATCGTCGCCGCCCTACGGGGTATCCCGAAACGTCAGCGGCAGGCTCTGGCTCTGCGATACCTGCAGGACCTCGACCCCGCGGAGGTCGCGACCGCGCTGAACCTCAGCAAGGGAGCGTCCGAGCAACTCGTGTTCCGCGCACGGCGCAGCATGTCGCGCGAGTACGGCACGTCCAGAAGAAGCGCGTAAGCGAAACGGCCCTCGCGCCGTGTTGATAGTCGAAGCCGGCAAGAGCCGGAGGGGAACTCCGACAGGAGGCGCTACATGGGACGTGCACGAAAGAAACTGCGCGTGCGAAGGGTTGTTTCCGGGCTCCTCGCGCTGGCGTTCGCAATCGTCGTCGGCGCCTCGCCGGCATCCGCCGCCGAGCTCGTGGTCCCGATCTCGGAGCCCGAGGCCAGCGTCGAGTCGACGGACATGCCGGTCGACTACCGCGTCGCCACGGCGCTCGTGACGCTCGGCAGCTCGGACCTCGCTCCCGTCGCGATCGAAAGCCCGGTGGACGACGTCGGCCCCCTCCCGGACGGGACCGGAGCGCTCCTCGGCGCGAGCTGCAAGCAGTACTGGGTGCGAATCGACTACAAGAACAGCCGCGGCGACACGATCATGTACTACAAGCAGACGAAGGACTGGTGCTGGAACAACTCCACCCACAAGCTGACGTCGGTCGGCGTCGTCGCCAGCGGTCATGTGTACGCCTGGGCGGACCCGGTCTGGAACTACGACGGCACGATCGAGTCCGTCGGCTACTACTACAACTCCAACCGCTCTCACTACTCGTTCCGCGAGGGCAAGTTCAGCGCTCACTGCGGGCCCTGGTCGTGCGGCAACAAGACGCCGGAGATCATCATCCGGGCGCACGGCGGCGGCACCCAGAGCTACTGGACCAGAGGCTAGTCAGCCCTGGCCGAACCGGTTCGAGGAGGGGGCGCACGATGCCCCCTCCTCCCACGTCCAAAGGGGACCAACATGAAATCTCGCTCGTTCGTACGACGCGCCCTTGCCGGCACGGTGGGAGTGCTCTGCATCTTCGCGCTGCAAGCGCCCGCGAGCGCCGGTATCGCCGACGACGCCCTGCTGGCGGAATCCGCAGACGTGCAGTTCACCACGCCGACGATCTCTGTCGTGGTGCCCGAGCTCGACGGGGGCCCTACTACTTGCACTTACGACCTGACGGGCAGCGGCCGCATATCGCGGGCCGCGGGCAGCAGCGTCATGTCCGAACGCGGGACGGTCAAGGGCACGACGAACTGCTCGCGCACCCTGACCGCGGTGCTGACGATCACGGACTCTGCCGTAGGCGGCTCCACCGAGCGGGTGGGTTGCCTGGGCTCGGGGCTGAGGTCGGCAGGCTGCTCTTCGTCGCAATCCGTCGCGTACTTCACGTCCGGCGTCGTCACGCGTCCGGCCTCTACGGTCTTCTTCCGGTACCAGCTCTTCTCCGGCAACCAGGAGAGGCTGTGCTTCGAGCACAAGATCACGGTCGTCGGCGCGACCCAGGGTGCGCATGGGACCGGGCCCTGCGGCGCTTCGGCGGTGTGAGCCTCACGCGAACGCGGCGACGCGTCGAAGATCGCGTCGCCGCGGTCGTTATCGAGCGCAGATGCCTCTAGGCGACCGGGCCTGCGTCGTCTCCTTCTTCGCGCAGCGTGAGCAGCCAGCCGACCGCCGCCACCGTGAACGCGATCCAGCCCACTATCGCCATCGGCGACTGCGTGTCCGGGAACTCGTCGCCGAGGACGGTGCTGTAGCCCCACAGCGCGAACATCAGACCCGCGAGAGCGGCTGCCCCCCGCGCCCACACCGGCGACCAGTTCTGCGCCGCGATCAGCCACACCGCGGGCCAGTGCAGGACGGCGAGGAACGCGAACACGCTTTCGGAGCCGGGGCCCGTGAACCCCGCGACCGCCCCGGCGATCGAAAGGGCGCCCAGCGCCCCGAATCCGGCAGCCGACAGGTCGAGCCGCGCCCTCGCGTGGCGGACCAGCAGGAGGAACCCGGCGACCACGCCGCCGACGGCCCCGAGCGAGTACAGGATCGCCTGCATGTCGTCGCCCGAGTCGAAGAAGCTCCCGAGCATCCCCCCGAGGACCGAGACGACGAGGCCCCCCATGATCCAAAGCGTCGGCGTCCCCACTGTCTCGACCGACGGCATCGTCCCCCTGGAAACGTTCGTTGCCACGACGCAACTCCTCTCCTCCGGGTGCCTATGACAAGAGAGTGCGCTCGTGAAGGGGCCGAATCAAGGACCTAGGCCCCCGAACCTCCGCTCGCGGGCCGAGTAGTCCTCCAGCGCGGCGAACAGCGCGTGGCGGTCGAAGTCCGGCCACAGCGTGTCCGTGAAGTACAGCTCGGCGTACGCGGACTGCCACAGCAGGAAGTTCGAGAGCCTCCGCTCGCCCGACGTCCGGATCAACAGGTCGACGTCGGGGACGTGCGGCGCGTAGAGGTTGTCCGCGATCGAGCCGGCGGCCGCGGCGTCCTCGAGCTCGGCCCGGCCCCCGTAGTTGAAGCACACCAACAGCTCCATCCGGTCGTTCGCCGCGGTCGCCGCCTCGGCGGCGTCGAACTCGTCGAGGACGTCGTCCGGCACGGGCTCGCGCCGGCCGACGCGGCGACTCCGCACGCCCCGCTCGTTCAGGTCGTCGCGCCGCTGCCTGAGGAGCGACCGGTTGAACCCGAGGAGGAAGTCGACCTCGTCCGTCGGCCGGCCCCAGTTCTCGGTCGAGAACGCGTAGACCGAGAGATACGAGATGCCGGCTTCGAGCGCGCCCTCGACGACGTCGAACAGCGCGCGCTCCCCCTGCTCGTGCCCCTTCGTCCTCGGCAGCCCGCGGTTCTCGGCCCAACGGCCGTTGCCGTCCATGATGATCGCGACGTGGCGCGGGACGCGGCTCACCGCGGGCTCGGGAGCAGCCGCAAGCTTCGCAACGGTCGCTCGAGGTGGTACTCCGCGTAGCGTCGCAGCACGTCGGTGACCTCCTCGGTGTCACCGGCCTC
>DASQEJ010000057.1:0-6725 GCA_035633715.1 Actinomycetota bacterium
TGCCCTTGGGGGCCTTGACCTTGTGGACCTTCTCGACCTTCTTCACCTTGGGCGGCTTCGAGGCCGAGGCGTCGTCGTCGCTCGCCTTGCGCGCGTAGACGGGGCCGCCGTCCGACTGCTTCTTCGGCGCGTGCTTGCCCGAGCCGTCGCGCTGTGCCGGCTTCGCCTGGTCTCCGCCCTTCTCGTGGTAGCCCCAGGCGTTGCCGTACGGAGGTCCGTCCCGCTTCTCGACCTTCGCCACGTCTGGGCCTTCCACGGCGACGCGCGCTTGCCTGTCGATGCGGTCGGGGCGCTTCGGTGCCTCGGGCTTCGCCTCGGGCTTCGGCTCGCCGACACCGGATTCGACGGAAGGCAGGGGTGCGAACGCAACGCGCTCGGCGGGGGCGCCGTCGGCGTCCCGATGCGTTCGAGTGCCGCGCACGAGCGCGACGATCGCGTCACGCGGGTCACCCGGCGGCGCGGTCGACGGGGCGGGGATCGTGATCGCGTGGGCTTGTCCGCTCGACCGGTTCGGGTGCATGGGCTGCAGCCCTCCGGCAGCGAGACCGTCGAGACCCGCCCGCTCGGCGAGCGACGAGAACGCGAGCAAGCTCCCCGCGGCTACTACCGCGAGGCTGCTGCCGACTATCGTCGCCAGGTTGCGCCGGCGAGGCTGGTCCTGGATCGTCATGCCAATCTGGTTCTCCGCGAGAGGCCCGATGCCTCCCCTACCGCTGTCGAACGATCACGCACCGTAATTGGACGCTCGGCACAGCAACTACGTTCCGCTAAAAGACATATCGGACAGTTAGGGACCCTTCTTAACACGCAGATCAAGTCTGCTTGCAACTGTTATGCAGCCGTGCTATAGCTGTTAGCATGTCTTCGAGGATGAAGCTGGGCGAGCTGGGCGCCTTCATCCGCGAGCAACGGCGTGCCAGCAGGCTGTCGCTCCGCAAGCTGTCCGACCTCGCCGGCATCTCGAACCCGTACCTGTCGCAGATCGAGCGCGGGCTCCGAAAGCCCTCCGCCGAGATCCTCCAGGCGATCGCCAAGGCGCTGCGGATCTCCGCCGAGACGCTCTACGTGCAGGCCGGGATCCTCGACGACGAGCGCGAGCACGACCTCGTGACCGAGATCCTCAAGGACAACTCGATCAACGAGCGCCAGAAGCAGGTGCTGATCGACATCTACCGGTCCTTCCTCGACCAGCGGGGGGCCGAGACCGCGACGACGGTTCAGGACGTGATGGACGAGAGCTGAGAGACCTGACGGGCCCGGGAGCGCCCCCTCTAAAACCTGGCTTTGGCCCAGCAGAGGCGTGGTGAAGCGGTCACGCTGACGCCAAAGCCAGGTTTTCACCCCCCACCCGGCGCCGGGCCCTCGTGCGGCAACCGCCGAGGCCCCGGTGTTCGTTTCCGGACCCGTCACCCATTGAACGAGAGCTCCGAGAGCCGCGAGGAGGTGACTAGCAGATGACCAGGACCAAGGAGATGCTGTACGCCGCGATCGGCGCCGGCGACCTGACCGTCGAGAAGGTCCGGCGGATCGTCGACCCGGCCGTGTACTCGGACCTCGTCGGCCGGGGCCGTGACCTCACGGGCCGGATCGCCAAGGCGGCCCCGACGAAGAGGGCCGCGGACCGAACCCGCACGGCGCGCTCGCAGGCGAAGGCTGCCGCGACGAGCGTCCGCAAGGCGGTTCGGGCGAACGCCACGGCGGCCCGCTCGGCCGCCGAGAAGGTGGCCAAGGCTTCCTAGCCGAGGAACTCCGAACGAGGGCGGCTGCATTCGGCCGCCCTCTTTCGCGTTCTGATCCGTGGGTATAGGCCCCCGGACGGACGGAACAAGCCAAAGGCGGTTGGGGTTGACCGAGAGCATGAGCCAGACGATCGCGCCCACACAGGCGGAAGGGTTCGAGGTCCGGGTCCACACGACTCCGGACGCCTTCGACCTGCCCTCGTGGCGCGATCTGCTCGGGCGCGACCCCGACCGGCACGTGTTCGCGACGCCCGAGTGGCACCGCGTCTGGTGGGAGGAGTTCGCCGGCGACAAGGACCTGCTGGTCCTCGAGCTCGTCCGCGACGGCCAGCCGGCGGCGATCCTGCCCCTGTACCGGTGGTTCCGTGAGGGCAAACGCGCCCTCCAGTTCGTCGGCGGGGTCGACCTCACCGACTACCTCGGCCCGATCTGCGCCCCCGAAGACCGCAGGGCCGTCGCCGGGGCCCTCGTCTCCTGGTTGCGCTCCGGCGCGATCGAGTGGGACGAGCTCGACGCCCACAACATGCCGGTGCCGCTCGGCTTCGCCGAGTTCCTCGTCGAGCGGGCGGACACGTGTGACTTCCGCTTCGCCCTCGACCAGGAGGAGACCGCGGCGATCCTGCCGCTGCCGGGCGACTGGGACACCTACCTGGCGCGGCTGGACTCGAAGGAACGCCACGAGCTCAAGCGCAAGAGGCGGCGCCTCGAGCGCGACCACCCCGACGCCGTCTTCCGCACCGCGACGCCCGACACCCTCGAAGGCGACATGAAGACGTTCGTCGACCTGCACCGCGGGGCCGAGGGGCACAAGGGCCACTTCATGCGGCCCGAGATCGCCACGTTCTTCGACCGCATGGCGGCCGCGTTCATGCCGATGGGGTGGCTGCGGCTGGACTTCCTCGAGGTGGACGGCCGGGCCGTTGCCAGCACGTTCGGCTTCGAGCTCGACGGCGTCTTCTACCTCTACAACTCCGCGTACGACCCCGAAGCCGGGCGGCTGTCGCCCGGGCTGATGCTCGTGTCTCGCCTCGTCGAGGAGCTCATCGGCCGTGGCTTCGAGCGGTTCGACTTCCTCCGGGGGCCGGAGCGCTACAAGTACCAGCTCGGCTCCCAGGCCGTCCCGCTCAACAACGTCCGCGTCATCCGCTCGGCCGGGTGACGGCGGAGCGCTAGGCATGGTCCGGCGGATCGCGGTCCTCGCGTACCACTCGTCGCCGCTCGGCCCCCCTGGGGCCGGCGACTCCGGCGGGATGACCGTCTACGTCCGCGACCTGGCGGCCGCGTTCGCACGCCGCGGCGTACAGACCGACGTCTACACGCGCGCCGACGGGCCGGGCCCGGCGATCACCTCCCTCGGGACCGGCGTGCGCGTCATCGGGATCGAGGCCGGCCCGCGCGAACGGCTCGCGAAGGAGCGCCTCACCGAGCACCTGGACGACTTCACCGCGGGCGTCCGGGCCTTCGCCCTCGCCCAGCGGGCCCGCTACGACGTCGTCCACAGCCACTACTGGCAGGCCGGCCTCGCCGGGATCCCCCTGGCCGAGGGGTGGGGCGTTCCGCTGGTCCACTCGCACCACACGCTGGGCAAGGTCAAGAACCGCTTCCTGGCCCCGGGCGACGTTCCCGAGCCGGCCGCGCGGCTCGAGGGCGAGGCCCGCGTGATCGACGCCGCCGACGTCCTCGTCGCGAGCACCGACGACGAGTGGAAGCATCTCGCCTGCCTCTACGGCGCGCACCACGACAAGCTGAAGACTCTGCACCCCGGCGTCGACCACTCCGTGTTCTCGCCCGGGGACCGCGCTGCCGCCCGGGCTCAGCTGGGCTTCTCGGACGAGGCCGTAATGCTCTACGTCGGACGCATCCAGCGCCTCAAGGGCATCGAGCTTGCGATCCGCGCCGCCGAGCAGCTCGTCCCCGCGCTCGACCAGCCGCTGAGGTTCGTCGTCGCCGGAGGCGCGAGCGGCGCCGCCGGTGACATAGAGGTCGCGCGGCTGCGCTCGCTCGTAGACGAGCTCGGCCTCGAAGACGTCGTGAGGTTCGTCGGCGCGGTCCCGCACGCGGACCTGCCCGCGTACTACCGCGCCGCGGACGCGCTCGTCGTGTGCTCGCACTCGGAGTCGTTCGGGCTGACCGCGCTCGAAGCGCACTCGTGCGGGACGCCGGTCGTCGGGACGCCGGTCGGAGGCCTCTCGCACGTCGTCGCGGACGAGCGCTCCGGGTTCCTCGTAGATACACGCGATCCCGCGGTGTTCGCGGCGCGCCTCAAGACGTTGCTCGCCGACCCCGCGCTGCGCGCCCGCTTCGGCGCGGAGGCGGTCGCGTCGGCCGCGTCGTTCTCGTGGGACCGCACCGCGACGTCGTTGCTGGAGTTGTACGAGTGTCTCGTGCGAGAGCAGTCGCCCGAAGCGTGCACGTGTTAGCGACATGACGCGACCTCGCGAATATTTATCGCGACGCGCTGACCAGGATGTTTAACGGTCTACCAGCGGTTTCGCGTTGTTGACGCGTACGCGCACCATGGCTATCTTCTCGCCCGTCCCGAGGAGCCGAAAGGTTGCTCGGGACACTAGGCCCCAAAAGTCCGAAGCCGTAACGCATCGTCGTGTGTGGGGAAGTGCACGGGGACGCGAGACGGTCGAGGTTTTTGGGGCCTAACTCATTTTCCGGCCAGCGCCCTCAAAAAGAAGCGCAGGTTCGCGGGACGCTCCGCCATCCGTCGCATGAGGTACGGGTACCAGTCGGGACCGAACGGGACGTACGCACGGACGCGGTGTCCCTGCCGCGCTAGCTCCTCCTGGTAGTCCTGGCGGATCCCGTACAGCATCTGGATCTCGAAGCCGCGGTCGCCGGCGCCGGTCGAGCGCGCTACGCGCTTCGCGTGCTCGACGAGGTCGGAGTCGTGCGTCGCGATGCCCGGGTCGGTCCCCTTCGCGAACAGCCACTCCGTGAGGAACCGGTACTGCGCGTCGATCTCGTTGCGCTTCTGGAGCGCGAGCTCCTCGGGCTCCGCGTACGCGCCCTTGACGAGCCTGACCCTCGGCTTCAGCGCAGAGAGCGTCTCGAGGTCGACCGGGGTGCGCCGGAGGTAGACCTGCATCGCGATCCGGAGGTCGGGGTAGTCGGCGCTCAGCAGCCTGTACACGTCGAGCGTGTCGACCACGTACTCCGACTGCTCCATGTCGATCTCGATGCGCGTGCCGATCGCCTGCGCCTCGGCGGCGAGCTTGCGGACGTAGTCGATGCACGCCCCCTTGTCGAAGGCGAGGCCGAGCTGGGTCAGCTTGATCGAGACGGTCGTGTCGAGGCCGGTCTCGTCGATCCGCTTGATCGACTCGTGGTACGCCGCCGAGGCGGCCGCCGCGCCCGCGGGATCGGTCACGCCCTCGCCGAGGAGGTCGAGGATCCCGCCGATCCCCTTCGCGTTGAGGTCCTTGATCGCCTGGATGGCGTCCTCGAGATGGTCGCCGGCGACGAAACGGTGCGCGACGCCCGCGAGCTTGCCCTGCGTGACGAAGTCCTTGATCCGGTCCTTCTGGCTAGCCCAGATCAGAGCGCGATCCAACACTTGAGCGGTCCCCTCTCCTCGTTGCTGCCATTATGTCGGCCATGGCGAAGCTGGCGGTGCTCGGGGCCGGGAAGATGGGCGAGGCGCTGATCGCGGGGCTCGTCGCCTCCGGGTGGCGCAAGCCCGAGGACATCGTCGCGACCGCCCGGACCCCGGAGCGCCTCGACACCCTCGGCGCGTCCTACTCCTGCCACACGACCACGAGCAACCCGGACGCGGTGGCGGGGGCCGAGGTCGTCGTGATCGCGGTCAAGCCGCAGGACGTCGAGGCGCTGCTCGGCGACGTCTCGCCCCACGTCGGCGAGGGCCACACCCTGCTGTCGGTCGTCGCCGCGATCCCGACGGCGTTCATCGAGTCGCACCTGTCGGCGCACGTGCCCGTCGTCCGGGCCATGCCGAACACCCCGTCGATCGTCCACGAGGGCATGGCCGGGATCGCCCCCGGCCGCTACGCGACCGATCACCACGTCGGGCTGGCGCGCGAGGTCCTCAGCCACGTCGGGCGCGTGGTCGTCGTCCCCGAGAGCTACCTCGACGCGGTCACCGCCATCTCCGGGTCCGGCCCGGCCTACTTCGCGCTCCTCGCCGAGGCGATGATCGAGGCCGGCATCCTGCTCGGCCTGGCCCGGGAGATGTCGACCGAGCTCGTGGTCCAGACGATGCTCGGCTCCGCGAAGCTCCTGCGCGACGAGCACATGCACCCCGTCGAGCTGAGGGAGATGGTGACCTCTCCCGGCGGCACGACGATCCGTGCGATCCGCGTGCTCGAGCAGTCCGGCGTGCGCGCCGCGTTCCTGAACGCGATCCAGGCCGCGATGGAGCGGTCGCTGGAGCTTGCGCAGGGCCAGCCCGAGGCCTGAGGCCGTGACGCAGGTCGTAGTGAGGCCGACGGCGCCGGAGGACCTCGACGAGCTCCTCGACCACTACGAGGCCGTCGCGGCGGAGCGCATCTACATCGCGGGCGAGGCGCCGGTGGACAGGAGCCGGCGCCGGGCGGCATGGATCGAGACCCTCGACCCGTCGACGCCCGGGACCTCGTTCGTAGCGCAGGCCGGCGACGAGCTCGCCGGACAGCTCGGCCTGCACGGGACCGGGCGGCTCGACCTCGGGATGTTCGTCGCCGCGGCGTGGCGCGGCAAGGGCGTCGGCACCGCTCTGATGGAGGCCGCTCTCGACTACGCGCGGGCGCAAGAGGCGTACAAGATCTCGCTCGAGGTGTGGCCGCACAACACCGCGGCGATCGCGCTCTACGAGAAGTTCGGGTTCGAGCGGGAGGGCTACCTCCGCAAGCACTGGCGGCGGCGCAACGGCGAGCTGTGGGACTCCGTGGTGATGGGGCTCCTGCTCGTGGACGGCGGCTCGTGAGCGCCGAGAGCGTCGCCCTCGTCACCGTCGAGGACATAGCCCGCGCCTACGACTTC
>DASQEJ010000058.1:0-5455 GCA_035633715.1 Actinomycetota bacterium
GCCGTCGCGGATCCGCGTCTTCGCCGTTCCTTCCGGGATGTGTAGCTCCAGTGCGACCTCGCGATAGGTCCTGCCGCCGAAGTACGCAAGCGATATCGCGTCGCGTTGGGGCGCCGTAAGGGTTGCGAGGGCCCACTCCACATGGGCTCGCAGGTCTACGTCACCCCACGGGGAGTTCTCCTCGGCGTGATGGAGCGACGTCCTCAACGGCTCTTGCACCCTGCGGGCCGACTCCTCGCGCCGTACCAGGTCGATCGCCTTGTTGCGGGCGATGGAGACCACGAGGGTCTTCAGGGTGCCCCGGGACGGATCAAAGACACCGGGTCGGCGCCAGAGCGTGAGGAACGCCTCCTGCGCGGCCTCTTCCGCGAGCTGCGGGTCGCGGCAGACCCTGCTCGCGACCCCGAAGGCGGATGGTCCGTAGCGCGATATGGCCTCGCCCAGGGCGTCCTTGTCGCGTGCCTGGAGGCCTGCGGCGAGCCCCGCCTCGTCGCCGTACGGTCGGTCGGCGTCGCGAGGAAGCGGCCCGGTCCCGCTGCTCTCGGCTCCCATTCGTCGCGTCTCCCAAAGCTGTCACATCGTTCCGACAACGGTGACGCAGTGCCGCGGCCCCCGGTAGGCCCGCATGGGGGTTGTTGGCTCCCCCCGACCGGGTGGGATGACGGCCGGTCGTGGACGTCATCTAAGGGGCTCAGCGCGTTAGCCTGTCGCCTCTCGCCGCCTGCCGTGCAGACCTGCGGCCCAACCTGCACGGAGGCCCCGACACGATGACGCGATCCGCTCGTGCCGCAGCGCTGGTGGCCGTCGTGGCGACGATGCTGGCGGCGCCCCCCGGGAACGGCGTGGCAGCCGGCGCCGGACCCTCGTCGCAACGGAGCCTCGTCCTGCCGATCCCCCCGAACCAGACCTGGTACGTGTGCCAGGGCTACAACGGGCAGATCACTCACGCCGGCCAGCCCGCACTGGACCTGTCACTCGAGGCCCGTTCGGTCGGTCCGGACGGATGCCTGGCCGGCAGCAAGTACTCGTCGGCGGGCTCGGTCGTGACCTCGCCGGGAGACGGCGTCGCTTCCAGGTGGCCCGGGTGCTGCGGTGACGACTTCGTGTGCGTCGACCTCGACTCCGGGGGCAGCGTCGCCGTCGGCCATCTGAGCAACCGGGTGCCGGACGGCACGCGTGTCGCAACCGGCCAGCGGATAGGGACCGTCGCGTGGCCACACCCCTCGAACGGCGACTTCGCGCACGTCCACGTCCAGGCGCATCCCGCATGGGGCTGCACGGACGGCGGCGGCCCGGTCGCCTTCGACGTCGCTCACGGCTTCAAGTGGCGGTGCACGCCGGACCTGCCTTATTCGGGGGCCGTCAACCAGTACTCCGGGATGGCTGTGAGCCGCTGCGGGGCGTCCGCAGCGGCCGGCCCCCGGAAGGACTCTGTCGACCTGGGCCTGCCGTCCCGCGACGACGGACCCGCGCCGGATCCCCGCAGAGCGGCCATCCGTCTCGTCGAGCTCTTGCGACGATCGATGATCGGCGTCGTCGGGTTGGCGTTCCGGGCGTAGCCGGGCTGGGTCATCTCTTTACGACGACGGTCGCCGACATCCCGGTCCCGTCCGGAAGCCCGTGCACCCGGCAGTAGTACGTGAACGTCCCGGGCTCGTCGAATCGATGGACGAACGTGTCGCCCATCCCGAGGCACCGGTCGGAGGCGAGGGGGCCGCACGCGGGGCTCGAATCGAACGAGTCGTCGGCCGCCGTCACGGAGTGGGGTTGATCGCCTACCTGCTCCCACCGCACCGAGCCCCCCGTCGTGACCTCGATCGTCTTCGGCAGGAAATCGGTGTCGACGATCTTCGCCCGCGTGAGGCGGACGTCGGGCGACGTCCGCGAAGGAGTGGGGGACTCGGCCGGAGCGCCGCGTGCGGGCTCGCCGGCGGAGCCGCACGCACTCGAGAGCACGAGGCAGGCCGACGCCAAGCCCGCGATGAGGAAGTGGTGTCGCATGCGTGGTCTTCGATCGAGAGCTGCGTGCGGGATTGGTCGCGATCGACCCCGTTAGGGGATCGCCGCAATAAATAAAAAGACCATCCGAGGCAATCCGGAAGAGGCGGTCATCTCGGATAAGGAGCATGCAGCGATCGCGAGTCCGAGTCCTCAGTGCCGCAACGGTGATGATCGCTCCCGCCCTGCTCGCGTTCTTCCTTACGCGTTCGGAAGCGTCCGACCGGACGACACCCCGCGTGACGCGCGTCCTCGAGACACTGTCGGGCCCGGGGGCGAGCCCCAGCCCCCATCCGGACTCGCCCGTCGCGGGTGCTCGCCAGGGCGGCAAGAGCCTCGCGATCGACTTCGACCGTGACGCAAGGGTGTCGCTGGGGCGGATGACCATCCCTTCGATCGGGGTGGACACCGGCTTCTACGAGGGTGTCGTCGACGAGGCAGTAGAGCTCGGGCCGGGCCACTGGCCCGGGACCCCGTGGCCGGGGGAGCGCGGCAACTCGGTCTTCGCAGGACATCGCACGACGTACACACGCCCGTTCGCCGATCTCGACCTCCTGCGTCGCGGCGCGCGCATCAACGTGCGCATGCGCAACGGCGGTCTGACCACCTACCGCGTCTTCGACACGAGCATCGTGCCCGAGGCGGAGTACGCGGCGTTCGTCCTGAAGCAGCCCTTCTACGAGAGAGCCCGGACGCTCACGGTGTTCGCGTGCACGCCCAAAGGCTCCCGAAGCCATCGGATCGTCGTGCGAGCGAGGGCGACGTGGCCGGTGGAGAGCCCCCCGCCGAAGAGCGAGGAGGGCAACCGATGAGCGTTTCCTGAGCAGCCCCGCAACTGCCCTTTTTCTTTTCCTATTGGAGGTGTGCAACAAGAATGGCTGACAAAGAGATATTCAACGGAGAGGCCGTCCTCTCGTTCGACAACGAGCAGGACCGTCGCAACTTCCTCAAGTGGGCCGGGATCGTCGGCGTCGGCAGCACGCTCGCCGTCGGCGGGTTCAGCCGGAGCGCGTCGTCCGCCCAGGCGGAAGACAGCGACCTCGCGATCCTGAACTACGCGCTGACGCTCGAGTTCCTCGAGGCCGACTTCTACACGCAGGGAATCGACGGAGGCACCCTCTCGGGCCGGGAGCTCGCCCTCGTCACCCCGATCCGCGATCACGAGAACGCGCACGTGGCCGCTCTCACCTCGACGATCGGCGACCTGGGCGGGACGCCCGTCAAGTCGCCGAAGTTCAAGTACCCGGAGGGGACCTTCAGCGACAAGGCGAAGTTCCTCGAGACGGCCTCGGTCTTCGAGGAGCTCGGCGTCACCGCGTATCACGGCCAGGTGACGCTCATCAAGAACGTCGACATCCTCGGGGCGGCGGCGGCCATCGCCGGCGTCGAGTCCCGGCATGCCGCGATCCTCGCGGACCTCACCGGCGGCAAGCCGTTCCCGGCCCCCGTCGAGGGCACCAAGACGATGAAGCAGGTCCTCGCGGCCGCAACCCCGTTCATCCAGAGCTAAGGAGGCGACATCCATGGACAGACGTATCTTCTTGAAAGGCACGGCTGCGGTGATCCCGGCGACGGTCGGCCTGCAGATGCTTACGACGCGATTCGCGTTCGCGCAGGGCTCCGACTTCGGCAGTGACGAGGACGTCCTCAACTACGCGCTGACGCTCGAGTTCCTCGAGTCCGAGTTCTACCGCCAGGGCAACGCCGCCGGCGTGTTGTCCGGCAAGGAGGCGCAGTACGTCCAGACGATCGGAGCAGACGAAGACGCTCACGTCGCGGCGATCACGGACACGGTGATGAAGATCGGCGGGACCCCCGTCGAGGCTCCGGCCGTGGACTTCGGCGGAGCGTTCGCCAGCCGTGACAGCTTCCTGAAGACCGCCCACGTCTTCGAGAACCTCGGCGTCGGCGCCTACCTCGGCGCCGCCGGTTTCATCAAGAACAAGGACATCCTGCAGGCCGCGGCCGGGATCTTCGGCGTCGAGGCTCGCCACGCCGCGATCATCGGGAACATGCTCGGGCTCCCTGCGGAGAACGGCGTGTACATGGGGTCTACCGAGACCCCTAAGGACAAGGCATCGGTCCTGAAGGCGGCGACGCCGTTCCTCGCCGGCGCATCGGCGATGACCGGTGGAGCAGCAGTAACGCTGTAACTAAAACGACCGCCGGGGGCGGGGAGGTCTTCCCGTCCCCGGCGCCACCACCAACTACGAACCTTTCAAAAGGAGCGTCCTCAATGGGTATGCCAGGTGGAACCGAGTTGCTGCTGATCTTGGCAGTCGTGATGCTCCTCTTCGGAGCGAAGAAGTTGCCGGAGCTCGCCCGATCGATGGGCCGGGCCGGCAAGGAGTTCAAGGCCGGCACGAAGGAAGGCGCGATCGAGAGCCCCGTCGAGGGCCCGTGCCCGTTCTGTGAAGCTCCGATCCCTGCCGACTCGCGGTTCTGCCCCGGGTGCGCGCGTAGTGCGGACGACGTGGTCGCGGCTCGTCCGCTCCCGCTGAAGAAAGCTTCGTAGGGCGGTATCGGATGCCGCAGATCGGACCGCTGGAGATACTCGTAGTGGGAGTGCTGGCGCTGCTCGTGTTCGGGCCGGAGAGGCTGCCCGAGATGGCGCGCTCACTCGGCAAGGGGATGACGCAGCTGAAGAGGATGGCTTCGGACGCGAAGGCGGAGTTCGACATGGGGCTCGCCGCGGCGGACGATCCCGTCGCCGAGGCCTCGCCCTCTAAGGGCGCGCAGACCCCGGCGGACCACGTCCCCGCAGTCCCGGTCGTCGAACCTGCGGCGCGTCCATGAGCACCGCGGCAGACCTGGGGGGCCGGTGGTGGGGGGCCCGACGACGAAAGCGCGTAGCAGCGCGCACCACCATGAACGTGATCGGTCACCTGCGCGAGCTGAGGCGCCGGATCGTGTTCTGCATCGCAGCCTTCGTCGCGGTGTCGATCGCGGCGTTCGTGTTCTACCCGCCGATCCTCGAGCTGATCCGCCGGCCGCTGTGCTCGCTCGACTCTCGCTTCCTCGGCCCCCAGGGCTGTGACCTGATCTTCACCAAGGTCGGCGGCGGCTTCATGTTCAGGTTGAAGGTGACCGCTCTGGCCGGGATCTTCCTCTCGTCGCCGATGTGGCTGTATCAGCTGTGGGCGTTCGTCACGCCGGGACTGACGTCGAAAGAGAAGAAGTACGCGCTCCCGTTCGTCGTCTCGTCGGTGACGCTCTTCCTCGCCGGAGCAGTCATCGCGTACCTGACGCTGCCCACCGGCCTGCGACTTCTGCTGACCATCGGCGGCGACGGGCTTGTCGCCTTCCTCGACGCGGAGAGGTACCTCTCGTTCGTCGGCGTGATGGCGCTCGGGTTCGGACTGATGTTCGAGCTGCCGATCTTCCTCTTCTTCTTGGGGCTGGTGGGCGTGCTGTCCGCGACTCAGCTGAGAAAGCACAGAAAGAGCGCGCTCGTCGG
>DASQEJ010000059.1:0-2013 GCA_035633715.1 Actinomycetota bacterium
GGGGGCTAGGCCAGGGGGAGGTTCGGGTCCGGGGCCACGTCGAGGCTCGAGTAGGCCCCCCGCCGCAGCATCGCCGTGCCGCAGGCGGCGATCATCGCCGCGTTGTCGGTGCAGAGCTCCATCGGCGGGACCGTCAGCTTGACGTTCGCCGCCTCGCAGGCTGCCGCCATGCCCGAGCGGAGCCCGGAGTTCGCCGCCACCCCTCCGACGAGGAACAGCCGGTCGACCCCGGTGTGCTCGACCGCCGCCATCGTCTTCGCCACCTGCACGTCGACGACGGCCTGCTGGAACGACGCCGCGATGTCCTCGACCGAGACGGGGGCGCCCGACGCCTCCTGCTTGCGGACGTAGTTGATCACCGACGTCTTCAGCCCCGAGTACGAGACGTCGAACCCCGGCTCGTTGATCATCGCCCGCGGGAACTTGATGGCCGCCGGGTCCCCGAGCAGCGAGAGCCGGTCGATCTCCGGCCCGCCCGGGTAGTCGAGGCCGAGGAAGCGGGCGACCTTGTCGAAGGCCTCGCCGGCGGCGTCGTCCAGCGTGCCCCCGAGGATGTCGTAGGCGCCGTGGCCGAGGGCGTGGACGATCAGCGTGTGGCCGCCCGAGATGATCAGGGCCACTGCGGGAAACGTGGCGTCGGGCTCGACCAGCAGAGCCGAGTAGAGGTGCGCCTCGAGGTGGTTCACGCCGAGGAACGGCACCTCGAGGACCGCCGCGATCGACTTCGCCTCGGCGATCCCGACGAGCAGCGACCCCACGAGGCCCGGCCCGAGCGTCGCGGCGACCGCGTCCAGGTCCCAGAACGTCGCGTCGGCCCGCAGCAAGGCCTCGCCGATTGCAGGAGACAGCGCCTCGACGTGCGCCCGGGCCGCGACCTCGGGGACGATCCCGCCGTACTCGCCGTGAAGCTCGCCCTGCGACACGATCACGTTAGAGAGGATCTGGCGGCCGCCCTTGACGACCGAGGCCGAGGTCTCGTCGCACGAGGTCTCGATGCCGAGGACGAGCGTCTCCTCGTCCCACTCCCCGATCGGCTTCTTCTGCGTCGCGGCCTCCGGCGACGCCCAGAGCGTCTCACCCACGGGGGTTGTCGCCGGTCGCCATGTCGATCTCGTCGCGCAGCGTCTGGAGCCGCAACCGGTACTCGTTCGTCGTGGCGTCGTCGACCACCATCACGAGCGCGTCCTCCTTCGTCTCGATGTAGTAGCCCTTGCGCACCCCGACGACGGAGAAGCCGAACTTCCCGTACATGCTCTGCGCCGGGAGGTTCGTGACGCGCACCTCCAGCGACAGCGTCCGAGCGCCGCGGGCGATGGCCTCGGTCAGGAGCCGCAGCATCAGGCGCGACCCGACCTTGCGTCCGTGGAAGTCCGGGTCCACGGCGATGTTCGTGATGTGCGCCTCGAGGCCGGTGAACATCATCCCGGCGTAGCCCACGACCTCGCCCTCGTGGCGCGCCACCAGATACGTGCGCGACGTCTTCTGCGCCAGCTCCGACAGGAACAGCGACGCGCTCCACGGCCGCGGGTAGACGCGCGCCTCGATCCCCAGCACGCGCCTCACGTGACGGCGGCGCATCTTCGTGAGCTCGATCTCGGGCACCGAGCCGCTGTCGGGGAGATGGGCCAGCGCCATCATGCGGACCTCGACTGCCGGATGCGGTCCCACTCGATCCGCTTCGCCGACTGGCGGAGATACAGGGGCCGGAGGTCGTACAGAGAGTCGAAGTCCTCGCGGTAGAGACGCGGGAGCGCGAGCTCGACGAGCGACGACGCGTTCGGGAACGCCTGGTTCATCCCCGCGACCTCGACGACCGGGCCCGCCGACTCGAACAGCTCCTTGTAGAGGAGCGCGCCGTTGCCGACGAGCAGCACCTCCTCGGGCCGCGACGCGATGCCGATCGCGAGCCGCCCCGGCTTCTCGATCCGGTACTCGGTCATCCGCTGGATCCCCCCGGGCGAGGGCCGGTAGAACGCGTAGAAGACCTCGTTGCGGCGGGCGTCCAGGACGGCG